>JAJZVS010000328.1 GCA_021845555.1 Pseudomonadota bacterium | reverse complement strand
GGTGGAGAACGGCGTCGATCTGGACGGCTTCTCCCCGGCGCACAACTTCCCCAACCCCTATGCCACGCCGGGCCCGCATCTCGTGTTCACCGGCAACATGGACTACTGGCCGAACGCCGACGCGGTCGCCTGGTTCGCCGCCGAGGTGCTGCCGCTCCTGCGCCGCCGCCCCGCCCCGCCGGCGTTCCACATCGTCGGCGCCAATCCCGGCCCCGACGTGCGCCGGCTGGCCGCGCTGCCGGGCGTGCAGGTCACCGGGCGCGTGCCGGACGTGCGGCCCTATGTGGCGCATGCCGATGTCTCGGTCTCCCCGCTGCGGATGGCGCGCGGGATCCAGAACAAGGTGCTGGAGGCGATGGCGCTGGCCCGCCCGGTGGTTGCCTCGCCGCAGGCGTTCGAGGGGGTTCGGGCGGAGGCCCCGCGCGATCTGCTGGTGGCGG
This sequence comes from Pseudomonadota bacterium, assembly GCA_021845555.1. GTDB lineage: Bacteria > Pseudomonadota > Alphaproteobacteria > Acetobacterales > Acetobacteraceae > JAJZVS01. Next base: position 3,735 of record JAJZVS010000328.1, on the reverse strand, counting down.
ACGGCGCGGGACCGATGGCCGAGGCGGTGGCCGCGGTGCTGGACGGCGCCCATCCGGGCCTTGGCGCGGCCGGACGGGCGGCGGTGGAGCGGGGCTACGCCTGGAGCGCCACGCTCAAGCGGCTGGACGCGGTGCTGGCGCGGAGCCTGATGCCGCGCATCTGAAACGACTTCCGTCCGCACCCCTGTTCCCGTCCTGCTGCGAACGCCGGGGCGCCCCGGCCGGCCCGCGGCAAAGCCAACGCGCCGCCGCTGCCTTTCCTCTCCATGGGTTCCGGGGCAAACTGCGCGCCGCCCGCCCGATCGCAGGAGACCCCCCATGCCATCCCCCGAAGCCCCGGCCGCCGGCGCGCCGTGGTACCGCCTCGCCATCGACGCCTTCAAGGCGCACGACATCCGCCTGGTCACCTATGTGCCGGATAACGTGCTGCGCCCGCTGATCGAGGCAGTGCACGCCGACCCGTTCTTCACCGCCTTCGCCACCACGCGGGAGGAAGAGGCGCTCGGCATCCTGACCGGTGCCTGGATGGGCGGGACGCGGGGGATCCTGCTGATGCAGACCTCGGGCTTCGCCACGCTGCCGAACGCGATCGCCTCGCTGGCGGTGCCGTTCCAGATTCCGCTGCTGATGATGGTCTCCGAACGCGGCACCCTGGGCGAGTTCAACCAGGGCCAGGCGCTGGTGGCCAAGACGATGCGTCCGGTGCTCGATGCGCTGGCGCTGGAGCATCACACGCTGAGCCGGCTCGACGAGGTGAGCTTCATCCTCGACCGCGCGATCCGTCAGGCGGTGGCGACGCAGGCGCCGGCCTGCTTCATCCTCTCGCCCCTGCTGACCGGCGGCAAAGTGTTCGCGGCATAGGGGAAGCAGAAAAATGTCATTCGCAAGCAACCACCCGACCCGCCGCGACCAGGCCAAGGTGATGTCCCGCGCGGAACTCACCCGCCGCCTGGTGGCGCGCCTCGATCACGAGGAAGCGGTGATCGGCGGCATCGGCTTCGCCAATTTCGAACTGTGGGGCGCCGGGCAGCGGCCGCAGAATTTCTACATGCTGGGCAGCATGGGCCTCGCGGTGCCGATCGCGCTCGGCGTGGCGCTCGCGCAGCCGTCGCGGCGCGTGGTGGCGTTGGAGGGCGACGGGTCGATGCTGATGCAGCTCGGCGCGCTGGCGACGGTGGCCGGGCTGGCGCCGAAGAACCTGATCGTCGTGATCCAGGACAACGGCGCCTACCAGATCACCGGCGGCCAGCCCACCGCGGCGTCGGTGGCGGATCTGGTCGCGGTGGCGCGCGCCTCCGGCCTGGCGCAGAGCGCCTGGGCGGCGGACGAGGGCGATTTCGAGGAAATGGTCGTCCGCGCGCTGCGCGAGGACGGGCCGTGGGTGATCGGCACCAGGATCGATTCAGCCAAGCCCGAGGCGACCACCGAACGCGACCCGGCGCGCATCCGCGACCAGTTCATGCGCGGGCTGGGCGTGAAGCGGTAGGGGCGCCTTCCCGCCTGATCTCGCCCGGCCCGTGAGCCTGCCGGGCCGGGCTCCTCCGCCGGCTGGACGCCATCGCCCGCCGGCGGCATGGTCGCGCCAACCTGACGCTTGCCGGTTGCGGCTTGCGTCCTCATTTAATGACCGCACAGGCAACCCCCGAGGAACACCCCGCGCATGGACGTGATGATCGGCCAGACCCCCGCCGCCGCCGGCGACGCCCTGATCGTCGAGGGCGATCAGAAGACCTTCATGCAGGACGTGGTGGAAGCCTCCCGCCAGATGCCCGTCCTGGTGGATTTCTGGGCCACCTGGTGCGGCCCCTGCAAGACGCTCACGCCGACCTTGGAAAAGGTGGTGCGCGCCGCCGGCGGGCGGGTGAAGCTGGTCAAGATCGACATCGACAAGAACCGCGCGCTGGTCCAGCAGCTCGTGCAGGCGGGCCTGCCGCTGCAGTCGGTGCCCACCGTCGCCGCCTTCTGGCAGGGCCAGATCGCCGACCTGTTCCAGGGCGCGGTCCCGGAGTCCGAGGTCAAGCGCTTCGTCGAGACCCTGCTCAAGCAGGCCGGCGGCGCCATGCCCACCGAGGAGATGCTGACCGAGGCGAAGACCGCGCTGGAAGCCGGGGACGCGCAGGGCGCCGGCGAGCTGTTCAGCGCCGTGCTGTCGCAGGACGCCGAGAACCCCGCCGCCTGGGCCGGGCTGATCCGCGCGCTGATGGCGCTCGGCCAGGAAGACCAGGCGGCCGACGCGCTGGAACAGGTGCCCGCCGCCATCGCCGAGCACCCCGAGGTGGCCGGCGCCCGCAGCGCGCTGACCCTGGCGCGGGAAGGCCGCGAAGCCGCCGCCCAGCTCGCCGGGCTGGAAGCCCGCGTCGCCGCCGACCCGGAGGATTTCCAGGCGCGCTACGACCTTGCCACCGCGCTCAACGCCACCGGCCTGCGCGAGGCCGCGGCCGAGCACCTGCTGGCGATCCTCCGTCGCCAGCGCGGCTGGAACGAGGACGCCGCCCGCCACCAGCTGCTGAAGTTCTTCGAGGCCTGGGGCATGGACGACCCGGCCACGATGGCGGCGCGGCGCAAGCTCTCCGCCTTGCTGTTCTCCTGACCGCCGGTCCCGATGAGCCGGTTCGACCCGCGCGTGGAGGCTTTGCCGGAGACGTTCCCGGTGTTCCCCCTCGCGGGCGCGCTGCTGCTGCCGCGCGGCAAGCTGCCGCTCAATATCTTCGAGCCGCGCTACCTGGCGCTGGTCGAGGACGCGCTGGCGGCCGGGCGGATGTTCGGCATGATCCAGCCGGACCCGGCGGCGCCGGCGGGAGCCCACGGGCCGGCGCTCTATCGCATCGGTTGCCTGGGACGGATCTCCTCGTTCAGCGAGACCGAGGACGGGCGCTACCTCATCACCCTGACCGGGCTGCTGCGCTTCGCGGTGGCTGAGGAAGCGGCGCCGCGCCGCGGTTACCGCCGGGTCCGCGCGGCCTATGACGCCTATCTGGGCGACCTCTCGAGCGATCTGCCGCTCCCGTCGCCGCCGGCCGGCGTGGTCGAGCGCGAGGCGCTGCTGGCCGCGCTGCGCGGCTATTTCTCCCGCCGCGGCTTCGACGCCAACTGGGATGCCATCCGCCGCATGCCGGACGAGGATCTGGTGGTGACGCTGGCCATGGTCTGCCCCTTCCCGCCGGCGGAAAAGCAGGCGTTGCTGGAAGCCGCCGGGGAGACCGAGCGGGCCGCCACCCTGCTCGCCCTGCTGCAGATGGGCGCCGCCGCGCCCGACGATTCCTCCGACCATCGCGTCAGCTGAGGTTCCCCCATGCCGGACTCCCCCTCGCCCGAAACCCCGTCCGCCGAACCCGCCCCGCAGGTGCCGATCGATCCGCGGCTGCTGGAGATCCTGGTCTGTCCGCTGACCAAGGGACCGCTGGAATACGACCGCGCCGCCGGCGAACTGATCTCGCGCAAGGCCGGCCTCGCCTATCCGGTGCGCGACGGCATCCCGATCATGCTGGCGGAAGAAGCCCGCGCGCTGGAGGACTGATGCCCACCGCCACCGAACTCCGCCTGCATCGCGCCGAACGCACGCTGGAAGTGGCGTTCGACGACGGCGCCCGCTTCGTGCTGCCGGCCGAATACCTGCGGGTGGAAAGCCCGAGCGCCGAGGTGCAGGGACACGGGCCGAGCCAGCGCACCGTGGTCGCCGGCCGGCGCCATGTCGGGATCACCGGCATCGAGCCGGTGGGCAACTACGCGGTGCGG
>JAJZVS010000327.1 GCA_021845555.1 Pseudomonadota bacterium | reverse complement strand
CTGCGCGCGGTCGCACGGCTCGATATCGGGATCGACCGGGCGCCCGATGGCGCGGCGGTGCTGGCGCTCGCCCGCGCGCACAGGCTGCGTGTCCATGACGCCGCCTATCTGGAACTCGCGCAGCGGGCGGCGGCGCCGCTGGCGACGCTGGACGCGGCGCTGGCGCGGGCGGCGCGCGACGAAGGGGTGCCGCTGATCGGCACCTGAGCCCTGCCCTTCACCCGCCCGCGCCGATGCGCCAGCATGCCCCCAAATGCCTCGGGGGAAGAACGTCCATGACCACCTTTGACACCATCATCGTCGGCGGTGGCTCCGCCGGCTCGGTGCTGGCGCACCGGCTCTCCGCGCGCTCGGCGCACCAGGTGCTGCTGCTGGAGGCCGGCCAGGACACGCCGCACGGCAAGGTGCCGGCGGAGATCCTCGATTCCTACCCCGGCACCGCCTATCTCGACCCCCGCTTCCACTGGACCGAACTCAAGGTCACGACGGAGGTGATCCCCCACAACCGCCCGGACGCCGCGCCGCCGCCGCTGCGCAAATACGAACAGGCGCGCGTGCTCGGCGGCGGCTCCTCGATCAACGGCCAGCTCGCCAACCGCGGCGCGCCGACCGACTACGACGAATGGGCGGCCCGCGGCGCGACCGGCTGGGGATGGAACGACGTGTTCCCCTTCTTCAGGAAGGTCGAGCGCGACATGGACTACGAGAACGAGTGGCACGGGCGCGACGGCCGCATCCCGGTCCGCCGCATCCTGCCCGAGCTCTGGCCCGAACACGCCAAGGCGGTGGCCGAAACCTTCAAGGCGTCAGGCTTCGATTTCGTGCCGGACCAGAACGCGGCATGGCGGGACGGCTACTACCCGATCACCATCTCCAACGCCTACGAACGCCGGGTCTCGGCGGCGATCGGCTATCTCGACCCCGGTACGCGGATGCGCCCGAACCTGACGATCTCCACCAATACCACGGTGACCGGCCTGCTGTTCGAAGGCGCGCGCTGCGTCGGCGTCTCCGCCCGCGTCGGCGGGCGGGCGCAGGAGTTCCGGGCGGGCGAAGTGATCCTGTCCTCCGGCGCGATCCATTCCCCGGCGCATCTGTTGCGCGCCGGCATCGGCCCGGCCGGGGAGCTGCGCGCGCTCGGGATCGACGTGCGGGCGAACCTGGCCGGCGTCGGCAAGCGGCTGATGGACCATCCGGCGGTCGCGGTCGCCGCCTTCATCCGCCCTCACGCGCGCATCGTGCACGACTGGACGCGGCGGCACATGTATGTGGCGCTGCGCTATTCCTCGGGGCTGGAGGGCATCCCCGCCGGCGACATGTTTCTCGGCGTGACCAACAAGACGTCGTGGCACGCGGTGGGCGAGCAGATCGGCTCCTTCATCATTTCGGTTTACAAGACCTATTCGGAAACCGGTTCGGTCACGCTCGCTTCCGCCGACCCGCTGGCCGAGCCGGCGGTGGCGTTCAACCTGCTGTCGGACCCGCGCGACCTGGAGCGGCTGATGGACGGCGTGCGGCGCTCGGCGGCATGGCACCTGACGCCGGAGATGCGCGCGGTGACGACCGATCCGTTCCCCGCCAGCTACAGCGACAAGGTGCGCCAGGTGGGCCTGATCAACCGCAAGAACAAGTGGCTGACCGGGGCGATGGCGCGGCTGCTGGACGGGCCGCAGGCGCTGCGCTCGTTCCTGATCCGCAAGCTCATCATGGAGGGGTTCACGCTGGAGGGGCTGCTGGCCGACGAAGCGCAGTTGGAAGCCTTCTGCCGCAAGGCCGCCGTCGGGGTCTGGCATGCCTCCTGCACCTGCCGCATGGGCGCGGAGGACGATCCGATGGCGGTGACGGACCCCGCCGGGCGGGTGCGCGGAATCGAGGGGCTGCGGGTGGTGGACGCCTCGATCTTCCCGGTGGTGCCCTGCGCGAACACCAATTTCCCGGTGCTGATGACGGCGGAGAAATGCGCGCAGGCGATCCTGGACGGGCGCTGATCAGCCCGGTTCGAGCGAGCGGTTGGACGCCTCGAACATAAGCCGCGCCTTGTCGGGATCGAACGCGCGTTCGCTGAGCGTCTCGGGGTCCCACTCGCTGCGCGCCTGGTGCAGGAAATCCCCGCCATAGACGTGGATCGCGGCACTCAGCCGGGGCAGCGGGTTGAGCACCGAATGGACCACCTCGGCGCCCAGCGCGCACACCTCGCCCGCGCCCACCGAGCGGGCGCCGGCGGCTTCCAGCCGGGTGGGATCGTCCGGAAGGCGGCGCCAGAAGATGTTGTCCTCCCGCCCGGTATAGAGGCCGATCACCGCCCACATGTGATGGTTGTGCGGCATGAAGGACATGTTCGGTCCCCAGACGAAATTGATCACGGTGACGCCGCGGCCCTGATACAGCACGCCCATGCCGGCGCGTTGCGGCGCGCCGAGCCGGGCGAGCACCGCGGCCGGATCCGCCACCGCGCGGGCGACGATCTCGCGCACCGCGGTGTGATCGCCGGTTTCCGCCGCCGCGGCCTCGCAGGCGGCGTTGAAGGCGTCGAGATCGAACATGGTGTCCCTCTCCTGCCGTTGGCACGCTGCCCGGTCCGGGCCGGTCCGGGCCGGGCCGGGCAGCGCAGGCTACTGCGGGCGCCGGGGACATGGCCACCCCGGCCGGCGCGAGGGTCGCGATCGCGGTGCGAGGCGCCCGGCAATTCCTGCCGGGCCGTTAACCGCCGGGTAACCGCCGCGGCGGAAGGTTCGTCCCGGCCTCCCGCCGTGGATCCCCCCGCCGCCGCCATGACCCGCCGCCCTTCCCCTTCCCCCCCCCCTCCCCCCCCCCCCGGCGCGCCGCGGTGGACGCAAGCGCGATGAACACCCTGCTCGACGGGCTCAAGGCATTGGGCACCGCGCGGCTCGCGGCCCTCGGCGCGGTCGGTCTCGGCACGTTGGCGCTGCTGGCGCTGCTGGTGCTCGGCGTCGGCGGCCAGCCGATGGCGCTGCTCTACAACGATCTCGCGCTGCGCGATTCCGGCCAGATGACGGAGGCGCTGACCCACGCGCATATCGCCTGGCGACTGGCCGGCGGCGGCAGCGAGATCCTGGTGCCGAGCGATCAGGTGCCGCAGGCCCGCGTGCTGCTGGCGCGCGAGGGCCTGCCCTCCGGCGGCACCGTCGGCTACGGCATCTTCGACCGCACGGACGCGCTCGGCCTGACCCCGTTCCAGGAACGGATCGATGAGACCCGCGCGCTGGAAGGCGAGCTCGCCCGCACGATCGAGGCGATCCAAGGCGTGCGCGCCGCGCGCGTGCACCTGGTACTGCCGCGCCGCGCGCCCTTCGCGCGCCAGGCGCAGCCGGCGCAGGCGAGCGTGCTGCTGACCCTGGCCGGCGCCGCCGCGCTGGATCGCGAAGGCGTGCAAGCGATCGTCAACCTGATCGCCGCCGCGGTGCCGGGGCTGCATCCGCGCAACATCGCCATCGTCGATTCCCGCGGCGACCTGCTGGCGCGCGCCGGCGCACCGGTGGGCGGGGCGGGCCCCGCGCTGACCGACGCCGGGCTGCGCCGCGCCACCGAACTGCGCCTCGCCCGCGCGGTGGAGCGGATGCTGGCGCGTAGCCTGGGCGCCGATCATGTGCGCGCCGAGGCCTCGGTGCAGATGAATTTCGACCAGGTGCACGAGACGCAGGAGAAATACGATCCCAACGGGCAGGTGGCGCTGAGCGAGCAGAGCACCTCCGACAAGCGGCAATCGACCCGCCCGGCAAAGACCGTCTCGGTGCAGAACAACCTGCCCAACGCGCCGGGCGCCGCCGCCGGGGCGGGCGGCACCAGCGAAACCAGGCGCGCGGACACCACCAATTACGAGATCAGCAAGACCGTGCGCACGCTGATCCGCCAGCAGCCGCAGATCGCGCGCATCAGTCTGGCGGTGATGGTCGATGCGGCGCGCGTGCACTCCCCGGCGGAACTCGCACGCATCACCAAGCTGGTGCAGACCGCGATCGGCTACGATGCCAAGCGCGGCGATACGGTGCAGGTGGTCAGCATGCCGTTCCTGGCCGCGGATGCCGGCGCGCCGGCGAAGCCCCACGGCTGGCTCGGGCTGACCTTCACCCGCAGCGACCTGTTGCGGCTGGCCGAACTCGGGCTCACCGGGCTGATCGGGCTGCTGGCGCTGCTGCTGGTGCTGCGCCCGATGGTGCTGCGGCTGACGATGCTCGGCGCCGGGGAAGGC
>JAJZVS010000326.1 GCA_021845555.1 Pseudomonadota bacterium | reverse complement strand
CCGATCTCTGGTGGGCGCGCAGCGGCCGGCGAGCGCGCTGTCCTCCGACGCGGGGCTCAACCTGGTGAATGCCCTGCGCGTCGCCGCCTGCCCGGAGGCGCGCGGGATGGGCGTGCTGGCGGTGCTCAACGACGAGATCCAGGCGGCGCGCGAAGTCACCAAGACCTCCACGCTCCGGCTGCAGACTTTCCGCAGCCCGGATTTCGGCGCGCTGGGGCACGCGGACGGGGACCGCATCGCGTTCTACCGCCGCCCGCTGCGCCGCACCGCGCCCGGCACCGCGTTCGACATCCGCGCCCTGGCGGCGCTGCCGCGGGTCGATATCGCCTATGCGCATGCCGACGCGGACGGGGTGGCGGTGCGGGCGTTCGTCGCCGCCGGGGCGCGCGGGATCGTTTCGGCCGGATTCGCCCCCGGCCTGGCGCCGCCCGACCAGGCGCAGGCCCTTGCCGAGGCGGCGGCGCGCGGCGTGGTGGTCATGCAGTGCACCCGCGCCGGCAGCGGGCGGGTGTTCCGCGCCACCCGGCTGCGCGAGGCTTCGTTCCTGGTCACCGACAACCTCAATCCGCAGAAGGCGCGCATCCTGCTGGCGCTGGCGCTGAGCGTGACCGAGGATACGCGCGAGATCGAGCGGATGTTCGAAGAGTACTGAGGCCGATCGGTACCCCTGGGGCCTCCCGCGCGGTCCCGGAGGCACCGGAGAAGGCAGCGGCGTGCCGTTCAGGCGATGGTTACACGATGCGCACGGCTTTCGGCAGCTGCTCCGGATCGTCCCAGAATGCATCGCGCGCGAAACGGGCGAACACGTCGGGCGGCAGCACGGTCGGGCGCGGCACCGCGCGCACGGCGCTGCCGACATGATGCAGGCCGGGGGTGCCGAGCCGGAGGTCGAACTCCACCATGTCGTAGCAGGGTTCGATATGTTCCGGGTCGTGGGAGAACAATTCCTCGCCGATGAAACCATAGATCGCGGCGAGCGTGCCGAGCGGGTTCGCCGTCAGGCTTTCGTAGCGCACCAGCAACAGGCGGTCGGCATAGGGGCCGAACACCGCCTCACGCAGCGCATTGTAGGCGAAGCCGAGCATGCCGGCGGGGCTGCCGAGGCCGTCGGCGCGCGAATAGACCGTGCCGCCGGGTTCGTAGCCGAAGATCCCCGAGAGTTCGAAGGCGTTGCGGCCGATCAGCGCCTCGATGCTGTCGATCACCCAGGCGGGGTTGCGGACGCAACAGATGACCTTGGCGGCCGGGAACAGCTGCGTGAGTGCCGGCAGCTTGGTGGTCCATTGCCGATTGGTGTCGAACACCACCTGGGTGGGGTGGATCTCGGCGTAGTACGCCGCGAACACCGCGCGCAGCAGGCGCTGGCGCAGGTCGTCGTCGATGAACACGGCGGCTTCGTTGCGCTGGCTGGCCTCGCGCAGCATGGCGTTGAACAGGCTGCCGACCGGGCTGGTCATGCCGGCGGAGAAGCGCGGGTTCTGCCGCAGCAGGGCGGCGAGCAGGGTGGAGCCCGAGCGGGGCAGGCCGGAGATGAAATGGATGCCGTTCTGCATGATGGTTCCTGGGCGGATGCGGGCGGCGGGACGTGCGCCGCCGCCCATCATGCCCGTGCCGGGCGCCCCAGTCAGCCCCGCTGCCGCCGCCGCGCCAGGCCGAGCGCGGCCGGTCCGGCGGCAAGCAGGCCGGCGGCGATCCCTCGGCCGGCATGCCGCCGCCCGCTTGACCCCACCCCCCACTGCGCTATCCCTCCCGTCACGCACGCCAGCCGGAGGGAACCAACATGCGCGCCTGGGCCGTGGTCGAAAACGGGCAACCGCTGAAGGAGATCGAGCTCCCGACGCCCGAACCGAAGGGCACCGAGGTGCTGGTGGAGGTGACGCATTGCGGCGTCTGCCACTCCGACCTGCATATCTGGGAGGGGTATTACGACCTCGGCGGCGGGCAGAAGATGTCGCTCAAGGACCGCGGCGTGACGCTGCCGCTGGCGATGGGCCACGAGATCGTCGGCCGGGTGGCCAAGCTGGGGCCGGACGCAACCGGCGTGAAGGTGGGCGATCTGCGGATCGTCTATCCCTGGGTCGGCTGCGGCACCTGCGAGGCCTGCCGCTCGGACGAGGACAACATGTGCCTCAACCAGCGCAGCCTCGGCGTCTATCAGAACGGCGGCTACGGCACCCATGTGATCGCGCCGCACCCGCGCCATCTGGTGGATCCCGGCGCGCTCGATCCGGCGATCGCCGCCACCTATGCGTGCTCGGGGATCACCGTCTATTCCGCGATCCGCAAGGTGATGCCGCTGCCGGCGGACGAGGCGGTCGTGCTGGTGGGCGCCGGCGGGCTGGGGATGAACGCGATCGCGGTGCTGCGCGCGCTCAATCACCGCAACATCATCGTGGTCGATATCAGCGAGGAGAAGCGCAAGGCCGCGCTCGCCGAGGGCGCGACCCAGGTGGTGGACGGCAACGGGCCGGATGTCGCCAAGCGGATCATCGAGGCGGCCGGCGGGCCGGTGCTGGCGGTGGTCGATCTAGTGAACGGGACGGCGACGGCGAAGGCCGCCTTCGGCGCGCTGCGCAAGGGCGGCAAGCTGGTGCAGGTCGGGCTGTTCGGCGGCGAGCTGATGCTGCCGCTGCCGCTGATGGCGATTCGCGCGCTGACCGTGCGCGGCAGCTACGTGGGCAGCCCGAAGGAGCTGCGTGAGCTGGTGAAGCTGGCGCAGGACGGCAAGCTGCCGAAGATCCCCGTGGCCACCGTGCCGCAGAGCCAGGCCAACGACGCGCTGATGCGCCTGCGCGCCGGCCAGGTGACCGGGCGTCTGGTACTGAAAGCGGACGCGGCGTAGCGCTTCCCGGCAGGCGGCAATGAGCGGGCGTATCGAGGGGATCGTCGCCCGCCTGCATGGCCTGCACCCGCGGTTGATCGATCTCAGCCTGGAACGGTTGCAGGCGCTGCTCGACAAGCTCGGGTCGCCCGAGCGTGCCCTGCCGCCGGTGATCCATGTCGCCGGCACCAACGGCAAGGGCAGCACTTGCGCCTTCCTCCGCGCGATGGCCGAGGCCGCCGGTTTGCGCGTGCACGTGTACACCTCGCCGCATCTGGTGCGCTTCAACGAGCGGTTCCGCGTGGCCGGCCGGCCGGTGTCGGACGACGCGCTGGCCGCGACGCTGGAGGAGGTGGAGGCGGCGAACGCCGGCGCGCCGATCACCGTGTTCGAGGTGATCACCGCGGTGGCCTTCGTGCTGTTCGCGCGCGTTCCCGCCGATCTCTGCGTGCTGGAGGTGGGGCTGGGCGGCCGGGGCGACGCCACCAACGTGATCGCGGCCCCCGCGGCCTGCGCGATCACCTCGATCTCGCTGGATCATCGCGAACTGCTGGGCGACACGCTGGGCGCGATCGCGGCGGAGAAGGCGGGCATCCTGAAGCGCGGCGTGCCGGTGGCGATCGGCGACCAGCCGGCGGAGGCGGCGTCCGTCCTGCTGGCATGCGCGGCGGCGGTGGGTGCCCCGGTGCGGCTGCGCGGGCGGGAGTGGCGGATCGTGCCGGGACGGTACGAGGATGCGGACGGCATGCTTGCCCTGCCGCCGCTCGGCCTGCCGGGCGCGCATCAATGGGACAATGCGGGCATCGCCCTTGCCGCGCTGCGGGCGGCGCGGCCAGCGTTGCCGGCGGGCGTGCTGCCGGCGGGCCTGCTGCCGGCGGGCGTGCTGACCGATGCGGCGCTGGCCGCGGGGCTGGCGCGGGCGGACTGGCCGGCGCGGCTGCAACGCCTGACCGGGCGGCTGGCGGCGCTGCTGCCCGCGGGGTGGGAGCTGTGGCTGGACGGCGGGCACAACCCGGGTGCCGGCCTGGCGCTGGCCGGGCAGTTGGCCGCCTGGGGCGATCGCCCCGTGCATCTGGTGGTCGGCATGAAGCAGGCGAAGGACACCGCCGAGTTCCTGCGCCCGCTGCTCGGCCTGGCCGCTTCCGTCTGGGCGGTGGCGGAGCCGGAGCAGCATCTGGCGCTGCCGGTGGCGGCGATCGTTGCCGCCTCGGGCGGGGTGGCGCGGCCGGGACCGCTGGTGGCCGACGCGCTGCGGGGTGTGCCGCGCGAGGGGCCGCCGGGGCGGGTGCTGATCTGCGGCAGTCTTTATCTCGCCGGCGAAGTGCTGAAGCAGGACGGCTGGCGCGAGGCGGCGTCCTGAGGGAGCGCTGGTCCCAGGCGTTGCCGATCC
>JAJZVS010000325.1 GCA_021845555.1 Pseudomonadota bacterium | reverse complement strand
CTGCTGCGGGTGGCGCACGCGCCCGGCCTCAACCTGGTCGATCTGCGGGTGGATTGGCACGAAGCGCCGGTCGCCGAACTGCGCGCGTTATGGGACCGCCATCGCCCGCTTGCCAACGATCTCCTGCTGCGCGGCATCGATCCCGACAATCCCGCGGTCCGTCCCTGAGCCGCCCTCCGGCCCCGGCCCCGGCCACGGACAGCCGGCACGACGGCGGCGGCGCACGGCGGCGGCATAGCCGCCCGGCGGGCGGGTCGGGTCGGCATTCGGCGCCGCGATCGCGGCGTCGTAATCGGCCCAGTCGGCCGCGGTGAGCCCGGCGAGGTCGGGCACATGCGCGGTGCGCCGCAGTGTCGCCTCGGCATAGGCGACGCGCGGCAGCGGCTGGACCTGCACCAGCGGGCGATCCGCCAGCAGCACCACCGGGCGGTCGGTGCGGGTCAGCCGCAGGTTGCTGAACACCGGGCCGAACCAGTCCTCGGCCTCGACGATACCCTCCCACTGCTCGTAGCCGCCGGCGGCGGGGAGGTTGGCCGGGGCGCGCACCAGCAGGCCCCAGCCGGGCGCGCTGCGCACCAGGAAGCCGGTCCAGACCTGCACCGCGCCGGGTTCCGGCAGCGCGGTCAGGAATGGCGGCGAGCAGCCTTGCAGCGCCGCCGGGGCGGCGGCGTCGAAGCGGGCGGACTGGTGCGGATACTGCGCCGCGGGCGCCAGCGGCATCCACTCGGGGAGCGCGTCGCACCGCCAGACGATGGCGGCGCCGTCCCACATCAGGCTGATGCCGCAGGGCGGGTAGAGCCACCAGCCGAATCCCGCCGCGCTGGTGACGGCGTCGCAGTGGCGATAGGCGCGGGTCGGCAGGGTGCCGCCGGCCGAGCGGTCGGCGCGCTGCGGCGGGCAGGCATCGGGGATCAGGCGATAGAACCGGGCGACCGGCGGCGGGACGTGAGACATCGGAGGCTTCCTCCTGCAAGGCGTCGCGGCGCAATCTGTCGGCGGCGGCGCGGGCCGGGCCCGCGCCGCCGGTAGCAGTGCCCTCGGCATGGCGATCCGCCTGGGATGAACCATGGTCCGGCCCGGCGGGTTCCGTCATGGCCCGACCCGGCCATCCGCCCCCGAGGGACCGTGCGCGGATGGCCGGCTCAAGGTCGGCCATGACGAGGACAATGACAGCTGGGCTTGGGGTCCCCTGCTGGGATCGTATCCCTGGAGCGCCCAGCGGGTTGATCAGGCCGCCGCGGAGCGCGCGGTGCGGCGCAGCCCGGCGCCGAGACGGATGCGGCCGCTGTCGGCAACCGTGGCGGTGGTGGTGGCGCCATCGCGGGACGCGGGCGGGCGGCGAAGCCCGGCGCCGAGGCGGATCTTGCCGGCGTCGGCGGTTTCGGACGCACGCACGTCGGAGGCGTTCGGGGCAGGCGATGCGGACATCGATAGGTTCCTTCTGGAGCACGAAAACGTCAGCCCGGACGATTCGCCCATGCCCGAACGCACACGGCCCGGCCGCGATAAGCGGCCGGGCCGTGCGGGACCGGTAGGATAATGGACATAATTCGCCCGTTGACATAGGACCGATACGGCAGACTTGCCGGGTGTGTCAAGCATTATTTCCTATGATAGGGCAAAAGGCCCTTTCTGCCGCGACGATACACGCAGGGGTTGCGTCGCCTACAACCCACACATTAGTATTCGGTAAGAGAGTCCCTGTGTGCCCGATGCCCGATCCATGCCGCGCACCGAGATCGAGCGCCACCTCCCCCGAAAGGCCTTTCACGGTGAATGTCCAGGCGGAACTCGGACTGAGCGGAGACCCCGGTCCCTCCGTCCCCGCGGCGCTCAAGGTGCACCTGTTCGGCACCATGCGCGCCGAGGACGCCGCCGGGGGCAGCGTGCTGCCGCGCGTGCGCAAGACCCGCGGCCTGCTTGCGGTACTCGCCCTCCATGCGCCGCGCCCGGTCAGCCGCGCGCAGCTCATCGCCCTGCTCTGGAGCCGGCGCGAGCCCGAGCAGGGACGCGCCTCGTTGCGCCAGGCGCTGCACGAGCTGCAAGCCGCGTTCGGCGCCCTGGCACTCGATCTGCTGCACGCGGGCCGGCATGAGATCGCGCTGCGCGACAGCGGCCTCTGGGTCGATGCGCGGGCGCTGCTGCGCGCGGACGGCGGGGCGGGAGCCGCGCTCGACCTGTTCCGCCCGGATCTGCTGGTCGATCTGGCCGGGATCGATCCGGCGTTCGAGCGCTGGGTGGACAGCGAACGCCAGCGCCTGCTCCGCCGCGCCACGGCCCTTGCCCGGCAGGTCCTGGCGGAGGGAAACGATCCGGCCGGAGCGGAGCGCGCGGCGGAACTTCTGGTCCGCCTCGATCCCACCGACGAGGCGGCCTGGCAGTGGCTGCTCCGATTCCATGCCGCGCGGGGCGATCAGGCCGGCGCGCGCGCCGTGGCGGCACGATGCCAGGCGGCGTTGACCGCGGCCGGTGGGCGCGCGCCGTCGCCCGCCACGGCGGCGGTGATCGTCGGGGTGCGTGGGCCGCTGCCTCCGCTCCCCGACGCCGGGCCGCACGCACCCGCCGCGCGCGCCGATGTCTTCCCGCCGCCGCCTGACCTGCTCCCGCCGGAGCCACAGGTCCGGCCGCACGACCACCCCGGCGGTTCCCGCCGTGCCAGCGCCCGGCGCGCGGGCGCGACCCGTATCGGCGTGAATCTGCTGCGCGCGCTCGCGGCGCCGGGGGCGGCGACGGCGGCGGTCACGGCGATCGCGGCCGGTCTGTCGGAGGAGCTGGTGGCGGCGCTCGCCCGCTTTCGCTCCCTGTCCTGCGTCCCGCTGGCGGCCCTTGGGGCCCCGCTCCCGGTTGCCGCCGGCCACGACCAGGGGCCGCTCTGGCGTCACCTTGGCCTCGATTTCCTGCTCGACGGCACGGTGCGCGGCGATGGCACGCAGCTGCGGGTGTCGCTGCGCCTGCTCGATCTCGGCGCCGGCGGGGAAGTGATCTGGTCGTCGCGCTTCGATCGCCCGCTCGAGCATCTGCTCGCGCTGCAGGACGAGATCGCCGGCGCTGCGGTGGCGCAGCTCGAAACCCGGCTGTTGCTGTGGCAGACCGACCGTGCCCGTCATCATCCGGACCCGGAGGCGCTGCGGCTGTTGCACTTGGCGCTGCCGGCGCTGTTCCGGCTCGACCGCGCGGCCTTCGCGGAAGCCGGCCAGCTGCTGGAACACTCCCGCCGGCTGGACCCGAACCATGCCGCCACGCACACCTGGCTCGCGCATTGGCAGCTGTTCGCGCTGGGCCAGGGCTGGGCGGCGGACCCGGGACAGGCGCAGGAGCGGGTGCGCGCGCTGGCCGACGAGGCGGTGGCGCTCGATCCCGAGGATGCCCGCGGCCTGGCGCTGGCAGCGCATGTGCGCGGGTTTGTCGGCCACGATCCCATCGGGGCGGCGGCGCTGCACGAACGCGCGGTGGCGGCCAATGCCAGCCTGCCGCTCGGCTGGTGCCTGTCGGGGTTGAACCACGCCTATCTCGGCGATCACGACGAGGCGATCCGGCGCACGCGGCTGGCGCGCGATCTCTCGCCGCACGATCCGCTCGGCTACGTGTTCGATATGGCGTTGTCGGTGGCCTATCTGCTGAGCGGGGCGCCGGAGGCGGCGGTGCGCGTCGGGCGCGCGGCGATCGCCTGCAACCCGGGGTTCTCCTCCGCCTACAAGGCGCAACTCTCCGCGCTCGGTCAGCTCGGCCGGCACGAGGAGGCCGCGGACATCCGGGGCCGGTTGCTGGCGCTGGAGCCCGGGTTTTCGCTGACGGAGGCATTGGAGCGGTGCCCGATCGTCAACGAGGAGGGGCGCGCCCGCTATATCGACGGACTGAGCCGCGGCGGGCTGGTGTAGCGCCTGCCGGCGCTGGACAGCGACCGGTCCGGCGCGGGAACATGCCTCGGGGTCCAAGGAATCGGCACAGGGGAGGCGCGGGCGATGATCCGGTTCGGCGTGTTCGATCACATGGACCGCGGCGGCCCGCTCGACGGGTTCTTCGCCGACCGGCTGCGCCTGGTCGAAGCCTATGACCGCGCCGGTTTCTACGGCTACCATGTGGCCGAGCACCACGGCACGCCGCTCGGCCTCGCGCCGTCCCCGTCGGTGTGGCTGGCGGCGGTGGCGCAGCGCACCGAGCGGCTGCGGCTCGGCCCGCTGGTCTATACGCTGCCGCTCTATCACCCGCTGCGGCTGATCGA
>JAJZVS010000324.1 GCA_021845555.1 Pseudomonadota bacterium | reverse complement strand
GTCCCAGGGCACTTCGGCCCCCGCGTCGTTCCGGGCCGCGACATCGACACCGAACACCGTGCGGCCCTGCGTCGCCTGCTGATCGAGCCGCGCCTCGGCCTCCAGCGCGATCGTGGCGGGCTTGGGCGCGTTCCAGGTGGCGAGCGGGCTGCTCTCGGTCATGCCCCAGGCCTGGTGGATGTGCACGCCCAGGGCGGCATACGCCGCCATCAGCGCTCGTGGCACGGCCGCGCCGCCGGAGAGGATCCGGCCCAGCGCGGAGAACCCGCCGCCGGCTTCGCGCAGATGGTTCAAAACGCCGAGCCAGACGGTCGGCACGCCGGCCGAGACCGTGGCGCGCTCGCTGTTCAGCAGATCGAGCAGGCTCGGCGGATCGAGCTGGCGGCCAGGCAGGATCAGCGCCGCGCCCGCCATCGGCGCGGCATAGGGAAGGCCCCAGGCATTGGCATGGAACATCGGCACCGCGGGGAGCAGCCGATCAGTCGCGCGCAGCCCCATCACGTCGGCGAAGTTTTCCACCATCGCGTGCAGCACGCTGGAGCGGTGCGAATAGAGCACTCCTTTCGGCCGGCCGGTGGTGCCCGAGGTGTAGCAGAGCCCGGCGGCCGTGTTCTCGTCGAAGTCGGGCCACTCCGGTGCCGCCGTCGCATCGGCCATCAGGGTTTCGTAGCAGAGGAGCCGCACGCCTGGCGGCAGTTCGGCCTCCGCCATCGCCTCGGGCGGGGCGAGCACGACGACGGCGCGCAGGATGCCGGCGAGCGCGGGGGCGACGGCGGACACGATCGGCAGGAAGCCGGGATCGGTGAAAATGATCCGGTCCTCGGCATGGCCGGCGATATAGGCGACGTCGTCATGCGAAAGCCGCGGATTGATGGTGTTGCAGACCGCGCCGATGCCGGGGATCGCGTAATAGAGTTCGAGGTGGCGGTCGCTGTTCATCGCCAGCGTCGCGACCCGATCGCCTTCCCGCACGCCGAGTTCGCGCAGCACCGTGGCAAGCCGCCGGGCGCGGCTTTCCAGCGCGGCATAGGTCGTGCGGTCGATGCGGCCGTCGTCGCGGCGGGACACGATCTCCGTGCCGCCATGATGGCGGGCGGCGTGCGTGATAATGGACGAAATCATCAAGTTCCGGCGCTGCATCAGGCCCAGCATCGCGATCCCCCGGTTTTGCTGGCGACGTCGTGGCGCGTCGCGTTGCGGCAAGCCAAGCATGGCCGTTGGCGCCGTGTCAAAGAAACGTCCCGCCGCGGACAGGCGGGGGCCCGCTCAGTCCGGTTCGATCGGCAAGGTTCCGATGCTGGTCCAGGCGATCGGCGCGCCGCATTTCTCCGCCGCCTGGGCGGGCGCCAGCGCGCCGTCCCAGTGCACCGCCAGGAAGCGGCGCGCCGTCAGGTCCCGCGCCGCGTCCGAGATCAGCCACAGCAGCGGCGGCACCATCACCTCGGGCTGGATCAGCTTCGCGCGATCGGGCGCCTCGGTGACAGAAACGATGCGGGTGTCGGTCATGCCGCCCGGCACCAGCACGTTCACCGTCACGCCCGTGCCCGCCAGGTCGGCGGCCATCACCGCATGCGCCGCCTCGGCGGCGGCCTTGGAGGCGCCATAGAGCGCGTAGCCGGTGCGCATCATGGTGCCGAGGCTGGTGGTCACGCCGATGATGCGCCCGCGCTTCCTTTCCATCATGTGCGGCGCCACCGCGCGCGCCATCATCAAGGGCGCGGTGGCGTTGACCGCGACGAAGCGGGACCATTGCTCCGGCGTGATCTCCCAGAACCGGATCGGGTTGCTGCGCTGATCGGGCCGGATCGCGGCCTGGCCGACGCCGGCGTTGTTCACCAGCACGTCGATCTTGCCGAACCGCCCGAGCACCTCGGCGACGATGCGGGCGAAACTGTCCGGCTGCGCGAGATCGGCGACGATACTCTGCAACGATCCCGCCACGGCCCGTTCCGTCGCCGCGCCGGCGAGCTCGCGGAGGAACCCTTCCTCGCGATCCACCGCCGCCACATCGACGCCTGCGGCCAGCAGGCCGAGCGCGATCGCCCGCCCGATGCCGCTGCCCGCGCCTGTGACGATCGCCGCCTGCCGATCCGATGCCATGGCCGCCTCCGTGTGTCGTTTTATTCGTTGGGTTCAGCCGCGCCGCGCGCCGTCCAGCCGGTTGAACGGCGCATCCTTGTCCACCCGCACGTCGCCGGGCAAGCCCAGTACCCGCTCGGCGATGATGTTGCGCAGGATCTCGTCGGTGCCGCCGGCGATGCGCTGGCCTGGGGCGGCGAGCAGCCCCTCCTGGAACAGCGCCGCCATCGGCGCCAGTTCGGGGTCCATCACCGCGCCGGCCTGGCCCAGGAGTTCCATGCCGAAGGCGGCGATCGCCTGCAGCTTGCCGGCGTTCACCACCTTGGCGATCGCGTTCTCCGGCCCCGGCGTCTGCCCGCGCGACAGCGCCGTCATGGTGCGGAAGCGCGTGTAGGTGAGACCGGCGCTCTCGGCCCACCATTCGGCGAGCCGCGCGCGCACGCCCGGATCGGCGATCGCCGGCTTGCCGGCGAGGCTCACGCGCCGGCACAGCGCGATCAGGTCCTCGATGTCCGGCCGGCGCGCCTCGCCCACCGCGAGCCGCTCGTTCATCAGCGTGGTCAGCCCCACCTTCCAGCCCTGGCCCGGCGCGCCGAGGCGCTGGCTATCGGGGATGCGCAGATCGGTGAAGAACACCTCGTTGAAATGCGACGCGCCGGACATCTGGTGGATCGGCCGCACCTCCACCCCGGGCGCTTTCATGTCGAAATAGAACGCCGTCAACCCGGCGTGCTTGGGCACGGAAGGATCGCTGCGCGCCAGCAACAGGCCGTAGTCGCAATAATGCGCGCCCGAGGTCCAGACCTTCTGTCCGTTGACCACCCAGGTATCGCCGTCGCGCTCGGCCCGGGTGCGCAGACCCGCGACATCGGACCCGGCGGCGGGTTCGGAGAACAACTGGCACCAGATTTCGTCCCCGCGCAGCGCCGGGCGCACATAGCGTTCCAGCGCGGCGCGGTCGGCATAGGCCATCAGCGTCGGGATGCACATGCCGAGTCCGATCAGGAAGACGTTGTAGGGAACGTCGTAGTTTCCCTCCTCCTGGTTCCAGATGATCTGCTGCATCGGAGTCCCGCCGCGCCCGCCCCATTCGCGCGGCCAGGTGATGCCGGCGAAGCCCGCCGCGGCCTTCTCCGCCTGCCACGCCTTGGCGCGGGCAAGCGCGGCGGCATCGACATCGCCGTAGCGCGACACGATCCGGTTGCGATCCTTGCGCGGGCGGCGGGCGGCAAGGAACGCGCGCGCCTCGGCGCGGAACGCGGCTTCGTCGGGCGTGTCGTCGAAATCCATCGCTCGCTCCTCAGGTTTCGTTCGCGCTGTCGAGCGCGGCGGCGACCTGTTCCTTCCAGTAGCGCGGTCCGCCCAGCGCGGCCGAGAGTTGCTGCGCGCGGCGATAGAACAGATGGCAATCGGCCTCCCAGGTGAAGCCGATACCGCCGTGCGTCTGGAGGTTCTCCTTCGCCGCATGGAAGAACGCCGCGTCGGCGGAAACCCGGGCGGTGGCGGCGGCCAGCGGCAGCGTCGCCGCCCCGGCCTCCAGCGCCCAGCAGGCGTGGAACGCGTTCGAGCGGGCCAGTTCGACCGCCACATAGACATCCGCCAGCTTGTGCTTGATCGCCTGGAACGAGCCGATCGGCCGGCCGAAGGCATGCCGCTCCTTGGCATAGGCGACCGCCATCTCCAGCGCCGCGCTTGCCCCGCCGACGGCGGCGAAGGCAGCCGGCACCGCGGCGCGGGTCAGCACATCGCGCACCGTGTTCCAATCGGCGCCGGGCAGCGGATCGGCCGGGGCGGCACGGAACGCCACCCGCGCTTGCGGCCAACTCGGATCGAAGGTGGCGAGCGCCGCCCGCTCCACGCCCGCCCCGCTCGGGTCCACCAGGAACAGCCCGACACCGCGCTCGGCGCGCGCGGCCACCACGAGCACGTCGGCGGCCATGCCGTCGGCCACCGGGAGCTTCTCGCCGCTGAGCCGCCCCGCCTGCACCGCGGCGGCGATGCCGGAAGGATCGGGTTCGCCCGGCCCCTCGGCCAAAGCGAAGGCGGCGATCGCCTCCCCGCTCGCCAGACGCGGCAGCCAGTGCGCCTGCTGCGCCTTGCTGCCGGCCAGCCGGGTCGCTTCGGCGGCCAGACAGAGGCTGGAAAGAA
>JAJZVS010000323.1 GCA_021845555.1 Pseudomonadota bacterium | reverse complement strand
CCAGCATCTGGATCAGCAGCGGCACGATCAGGCGGAACATCGCCCATCGGTCGCGCCGGAGTTCCAGGAACTCCTTCATCAGCATGACCTGGATCCGCTCGAACATCGCTCAGTCCAAGCGCTTGCGGAAGGCACGGGCGGCCAGCCACAGCACGACCACGGCATAGAGCACGAGACCCAGCACCGGGCCGATCAGTTCGACCAGACCACTGCCCTTGAGGAACACGGCCCGCAGGATGGTGACGAAATAGCGCGGATAGACCAGCAACGAGAGGAAGCGGATCGGCGCCGGCATCTGGTCGATCGGGAAGGTGTAGCCCGACAGCAGGGTGGTCGGCAGCATGGTCACCAGCAGCGCAACCTGGCTGGCACCGAGCTGACTGCGCACCCGCACCGAGATCAGGTAGCCGATCGCCAGCACCACCACGATGAACAGCGCTGTCGTCAACAGCAGAGTGCCGGCACTGCCGCGGAACGGCACGCCGAACCAATAGATCGCCGCCAGCAGGCAGAACGCCGCATCGATCACGCCGATGAGGAAATAGGGCAGCAGCTTGCCCGCCATCACTTCGAACGGCGTCACCGGGGTGGAAACGAGCTGTTCCATCGTGCCGCGTTCCCACTCGCGGGCAACCGTGAGCGAGGTGAGCTGCGCGCCGACCAGGGCGAGGATCACCGCGACCACGCCGGGGATGATGAAATAGCGGCTCTCCAGCCCCTCGTTGAACCAGACCTCCGGCTCCAGATCGACCACGCCGACGCCCGACGGGCGGATGCCTCGGGCCGCGGTCCAGCGTGCGTCGAGATCGGCGGTGACGAGCGCGACCACGCCCTGGGCGTAGCCCATGGCGATGTTGGTGGTGTTGGTGTCGGTGGCGTCGAACACGATTTGCAGCGGCCCGGTGCCGGTGCTCGCCAGTTGGCGCGAGAAATCGGCCGGGATCACGACAGCGCCGATGCAGGACGCGCGGTCCATTGCCCGGCTGACCGCACGGTTGCTGTCGAGCGCGGCAGTGATCGCGAACCAGCCGGAAGCGACGAAACGCTCCACCACCGCGCGGCTTGCCTGGCTGTTCTCCTGGTCGAACACGCAGAGCGGCACGTGGCGGATATCGAGGCTCACGCCGTAGCCGAGCATCACCATCTGCATCAGCGGCATCAGCAGCGCGATCGCCAGGCTGCGCGGATCCCGCCACACCTGCAGCATCTCCTTGAAGGCAAGCGCGAGGATCCGGCGCAGGCTCATGGCGCCGGCTCCGCCCGCGCGCGGCCGGCGACCAGGCGCACGAAGACATCCTCAAGGCTGGCTGCGATCGGCTGCGCGACGTCGGCATGGACCCCACGCGCGGCGAGGAAGCCGGGCAGGTCCGCCGCCGCCAGCCCGCCGGTGCTCAGCAACACATGCACCCGGTCGCCGAAGATCGCCGCCTCGGCGACGCCGGGCGCGTCACGCAGCGCGGCCAGCGCGGCACCGAGCGGCGCGCACGCAAGCGCCACCAGCGTGCCGCCGAGTTCGTGCCGGCGCAGTTCGCTCGGACTGCCGAGCGCAACCAGGCGGCCACGGTCGATCAGGGCGATGCGGTTGCAGTATTCCGCCTCCTCCATGTAGTGGGTCGAGACCAGGATGGTGACCCGCTCCGCGGCAAGGCGATGGATCAGCTCCCAGAACTGGCGCCTTGCCTGCGGCTCCACGCCCGAGGTCGGCTCGTCGAGGAACAGCACCGGCGGGCGGTGCAGAATGGCGCAGCCCAACGCCAGCCGCTGTTTCCAGCCGCCGGCGAGGGTGCGGACCAGCGCGTTCTCACGCCCCTCCAGCCCCGCCATGCTGATCGCGAAGCGCCGGCGTTCGTCATAGAGCGCGTGCGGCACGTGGTAGATGCCGGCAAAGAAGCGCAGGTTCTCGGCCACCGTAAGATCGCCGTAGAGCGAGAATTTCTGCGACATGTAGCCGATATGCGCGCGCACCTGCTCGGCTGCGTGGACCACGTCGAAGCCGGCCACCACGGCGCGCCCGGCGCTGGGGCGCAGCAGCGCGCACAACATGCGGATGGTGGTCGATTTGCCGGCGCCGTTGGGGCCGATGAAACCCACCACCTCGCCGACTGCGATCGCGAGGTCGAGGTGATCGACGGCGGTGAAGGTCCCGAACTTCTTGGTGAGGCCCTCGGCCAGCACCGCGGGGGCGGCATCCGTCATGCCGGCGCTCCAGGGCCGAGCAGGGCGACGAACACGTCCTCGATCCCGGGCTCGATCGGGACGATGTCTTCGGGCGCATGGCCCGTCGAGGCCAGACGCGCGCGCAGTTCCGGCGTGCGCCGCGCGGCGTCGTCCACGCGCACATGCACCCGGTCGCCCATCAGCAACAGGCCGAGCACGCCTGGGGCGTCCACCAGCGCATCGCGCAGGCCGCGGGGATCGGGGCCGCTCACCGCGAGCAGCGCGCCGAGCATCGCCTGCTTCAGCCGTGCCGGGGTATCGAGCGCACGGATCCGCCCCTCGTGCAGCAGCGCCAGGCGCGAGCAGCGTTCCGCCTCGTCCATGTAGGCGGTGGAGAGCAGGATGGTGACGCCGCTTTCGCGCAACCCGTACAGGATCGCCCAGAAGTCGCGCCGCGAGACGGGATCGACCCCGGTGGTCGGCTCGTCGAGCAGCAGCACGCGCGGGGTGTGGATCAGCGCGCACACGAGGCCGAGCTTCTGCTTCATGCCGCCCGAAAGCTGCCCGGCCAGGCGGCGGCCAAACTCCCCGAGCCCGGCCGCGGCCAGCAGTTGCGCGCTGCGCGCCCGACGTTCCTTCCCGGGCACCGCGAACAGGGTGGCGTAGAAGAAGATGTTCTCCGCCACCGTCATGTCTTCGTACAGGCCGAAGCGCTGCGGCATGTAGCTGAGATGCAGCTTGGCGCGTTCCGGTTCGGCGCGCACGTCGATGCCGTCGAGCGCGATCTCCCCCACGTCGGGGCTGAGGACTCCGGCCAGCATGCGCAGGATGGTGGTCTTGCCGGCTCCATCCGGCCCGACCAGGCCGAAGATCTCGCCGGGCGCAACGGCGAAGCTGACCTCGCGCACCGCTTCCACCGGGCCGAAGCGACGGCTGAGACCGTCGGCAACGACTGCGGCGGTAGCTTGCGGCATCGCTATCGCCCGGCCGGCAACAGGGCGATCCGCGCGTCGGCCGGCATCCCCGGCAGCAGCTCGTGCGTGGGGTTGGCGATGTCGATGCGGATACGATACACGAGCGTCACGCGCTCGGCGTGCGTCTCCACCGTCTTCGGCGTGAACTCGGCCTCCGGGGAGATGAAGCCGATGCGGCCATGGTAGATGTGGCCGGGATAGGTGTCGGTGGTGACATCAACTGGTTCGCCGAGGCGAACCTTGCCGAGATCGGGCTCGTTGACATAGGCGCGCAGCCAGACGTGGTCGAGATCGTCGAGAGTGAAGATCGCCACCCCTGGCCCGGCCAGCTCGCCGAGCTCCGCCTCGCGCACCGAGATCACGCCGCTGAACGGGGCGCGCAGCGTGGTGTAGGACAAGGTGACCTGATCGAGGCGCAGCTTTGCCCGATCGGCGGCGAGGGTCGCGCGGGCCAGCACGATGTTGTCCTCGGCGACCTGCACCAGGGCTTGATCGTGCGCCAGGGTGGCAGCCGATTGCGCGGCAGCGGTGAAGGCGAGATCGCGGGTCTGGTGCGACACCACGTTGCCCTTCACCAAAGCCTCCGCGCGGGCGTAGTCGTGCTGCTTTTCCACGAGGTCGTACCGGTCGCTGGCCACGCTGTGCTGCGCGGCAAGCAGCGTGCTTCCGGCTGCGGTCACCTGTGCCGCGGCGATCGCCAGATCGGCCTGATCGATGCCGACCTGACGCCGATAGAGGCGCGGATCGACTTGGGCCAGCACTGTGCCGGCGGCCACGCGCGCGCCCTCGTCGAAGGGAAGCGCAACGATCGGCGCCGCGACCTGGGTGAAGCTCAGGACGCTCTGGTGCGCCTCGATATTGCCCGAGACCTCGATCGCGGTGGCGGGCGGCGCACCGAACAGGAAATGCCGCGCCGACGGCCAGTACCAGACCATCGCGCCGAGACCGACCATGATCGCCCCCGCGGCGAGCAGCAGCAGGCGCCGGCTCACGACGGCGGACCCGGGACTGGGGCGGCCGGCGCTGCAATGTGGTTGGCGCGCCATTCGGCGATCCCGGACCGGAGCCGGTTCATGCGTGCGCCCATGCGTCGTTCCGTTCGCCTCACCCGTAGCGGTATGG
>JAJZVS010000322.1 GCA_021845555.1 Pseudomonadota bacterium | reverse complement strand
TGGCCGACCCCTGGCACGGTGGACAGCCGCTCCGCCAGCACCGTGTTGGCGTAGTCGTCCAACCGATACACCGGCAGCGCGGCGGAGTGCACGGCGTAGATCAGAACCGGGAAATTCGCCGGGTTCACCTTGCGGTAGGTGGGCGGGTTCGGCAGGTCCGGCGGCAGCAGCCCGGTCGCGGCGTTGATCGCAGTCTGCACGTCCTCGGCGGCGGCGTCGATGTTGCGGTTAAGGTCGAATTGCAGCGTGATCGTGGTGGTGCCGGTGCCCGACAGCGACGTCATCTGATCGAGGCCGGGGATCGACGTGAACTGCTGCTCCAGCGGCGTGGCGATCGCCGAGGCCATGGTCTGCGGGCTGGCGCCGGGGTAGTTGGCGGTGACCGTGATGGTGGGAAAATCCACATTCGGCAGCGCTGCCACCGGCAGCAGGAAATAGGCCACCAGGCCGAACACCAGCACCCCCAGCATCAGCAGCGAGGTGGCGATCGGGCGGCGGATGAACGGGGCCGACAGGCTCATGCCGCGCGCGCCCCGCTCAGCTTGCCGCGCCAGGGGGATGGGCAGCGGGACGGGGCGCGATCTTTGCCCCGTTGGTCAGGCGATACTGCCCGGCCACCACCACAAGTTCCCCCGGCGCCAGGCCCTTCGCGATCGCGGCGCGCCCGTCCTGGATCGCGGCCACCTGCACCGCGCGGCGCTGCACCGTATCGTCCGGGCGGACGACATAGACGAACCAGCCGTCCGGCCCCTGCTGCACCGTCTGCGCCGGCACGGTCGGCATATGGGGGCGGACGGCAAGCGTCACGCGCACGTTGACGAACTCCCCGGGCCACAGGCGTTCGGTGCGGTTGGTGAACCGGGCCTTCAGGTGGATCGTGCCGGTGGCAGGGTCGATGGCGTTGTCGATCAACGTCAGCTTGCCGTCGGCCAGCACGGTCTTGTCGTCGCGCGAGCGCGCCTCCACCGCCAGCGGCGCCACGGCCTGGTGGCGGCGGATCGCGTCGATCTCCTGCTGCGGCAGGGCAAAGCTGACGAAGATCGGCCTGATCTGGTTCAGCGTGACCAGCGCGGTGTTGTCGCTGGCGCGGATGATGTTGCCGATATCGACCAAGCTGGCGCCCAGCCGACCCGCGATCGGCGCGCGGATCCGGGTATAGTCCAGATTGAGCCGCGCGGTTTCGACCTGTGCCGCGTCGCCGGCGATCGCGGCGTGCAGCTCGGCCACCTGCGCCTTCTGCTGGTCGTAGCTCTGCCGGCTCTGGAAGCCGCGGCTGAGCAGGCTGGCGTAGCGTGCCAGATCGGCTTGCGCGCTTTGCAGCTGGGCCTCGTCCTTGGCGCGCGCGGCCTCGGCCAGGGCGAGGGCGGCGGCGTAGGGGCGCGGGTCGATCTGATACAGCAGGGTGCCGGCCGGGACCTCCTGGCCCTCGGTGAAATCGACGCCGACGATCTGCCCGTCCGCGCGCGAGCGGATGGTGACCGTGTTGGCGGCCTGCACAGTGCCGATGCCGTGCAGATAGATCGGCAGGTCGTGCGCGGTGACGGTGCCGATGGTGACCGGGATGGCTTGCGGCGCCTCCGCCGCGGCGGCGGGGGCGTGGAACAGCCCGGCGCGGAGGCCGAGGCCACCGGCGATCAGGACCAGGACCGCGGCGAGGGCGGCCGGGGCTTTTCTCATGCAGCCGCCTCCCTGCGGGTGGAACCGTGGCGTGGGGGAGGCAGCTATACCATGCGGCGGGCCTCGCTCCAGCGCCGGGGAGTGGGGATTATAGGCGGGACGGCGGGGGGAGTCGTGTCACCGTGATTGATTCTCCCTGGCCCAAGCGCCCCCACCCTTGTGCCCGCAGCCGGCCTTGCCTCATCTATCCTCCACTCCCCCCGCCAAGGAACCCCGCCATGCTCCGGCTCTCGGTCCTCGACCAATCGACGGTGGTCACCGGCCGATCGCCCGACACCTCGATCCGCGAATCCCTCGCGCTGGCCCGCCACTGCGAAGCCCTCGGCTACGCCCGCTACTGGGTGGCCGAGCACCACAACTCCGCCTCCATCGCCGGCACCGCGCCGGAGGTGCTGATCGCCGCCATCGCCGCCACCACCGCCCGCATCCGCGTCGGCTCCGCCGGGGTGATGCTGCCGCACTATTCCGCTCTGAAAGTGGCCGAGCAGTTCCGCGTGCTGGAGGCGATCGCGCCCGGCCGCATCGATCTCGGCCTCGGTCGCGCGCCAGGCTCGGACGGGCGCACCGCCTACGCGCTCAACCCGCTGGCCGAAACCGCGGCGAACGAGTTTCCCGCCCAGGTGCGCGACCTGCTGGCTTGGCTCGCCGGCGCGCCGCTGGTGGCCGGCCATCCGTTCCACGACATCGTCGCCCAGCCGCAGGGGCCGACGGTGCCGGAAGCCTGGATGCTCGGCAGTTCCGACTACGGTGCCCAGGTCGCCGCGTTCTTCGGCCTGCCGTACTGCTTCGCCCATTTCATCACCGACGGGCGCGGCGCGGACACCGCGCTCGCGGCCTATCGCGCCCAGTACCGCCCGAGCGAACGCCATCCGGAACCCCATGCCGCGCTCTGCGTCTGGGCGCTGGCCGCCGAAACGGTAGCCGAAGCCGAGCATCTGTTCGCCTCCCGCGCGCTGTGGCGCCTGGGGCGCGATCGCGGCGTCTATGCCGCGCTACCGTCGCCCGAGGAGGCGGCGGTCTACCCGTATTCCGAGGTCGAACGCACCCGCATCGCCCGCCTGCGCGCCCGCGCGATCTGCGGCACGCCCGACGTGGTGGCCGCACAGCTGCGCGCGCTGGCCGGCGAACATGGGGTGGAGGAGATCGCCGTGCTGACCACCGTGCACGACCCGGAGGCGCGCCGGCGGTCCTACACGCTGCTGGCGCGGGAATTCGGCCTAGAAGGGGCCGCCGCCGGGACCGCCGCGCCACGGGCCGCGGAATGACGCCCCCCGGCGCCAGAGCTGGAAGCGGATCGCCGCCCAGGCGATAAGCCCGGCCACCAGCGCCACCGGGATCAGCGCCAGCGCCAGCCACAGCGCCAGCGCCGCTACCGCGAGCGACGCGGCCAGCACGGCCACGATCACCGCAATCCCGGCCAGCCGCGCGGACCAGGAAGGGCGCTGCGGCAGGAAGTCGCCGTCGATCCGCATCTCGATCTGCGGCGGGGTGCGATCCTTGGTCATGCCGGGCAGGTGGTCCGCGCACTGGCCGGGTTCAAGAGCCACCCTCCCTGCTGGCCTCCCCCCTGGCCTTCCCCGCCGCCGCCGCTTAACGTCCGCCCCGTCACAACAGGAGGAACCCTATCCATGCCAGGCATGCTGGAGGGCAAGGTCGCCGTCGTCACCGGCTCGGGCGGCGGCATCGGCCGTGAGATCGCGATCATGATGGCGGGCCAGGGCGCCAAGGTCATCATCAACGACGTCGGCGCGTCACTGTCGGGCGAGGGCGGCTCGGCGACGCCGGCGCAGCAGACCAAGCAGCTCATCGAGCAGCGCGGCGGCCAGGCCCAGATCAGCACCGATTCGGTCGCGGACTGGGGCAGCGCGCAGAAGATCATCCAGGCGGCGATGGACCATTTCGGCCGCATCGACGTGGTGGTGAACAACGCCGGCATCCTGCGCGACGTGATCTTCCACAAGATGACGCCGGAAGACTGGTTGTCGGTGATCGGCGTGCACCTCAACGGCAGCTTCTTCATGAGCCGCGCCGCCGCCGAGCACTACCGCAAGCAGGAAAGCGGGTCGTTCGTGCATATCTCCAGCACGTCGGGCCTGATCGGCAATTTCGGACAGGCGAACTACTCGGCGGCGAAGCTCGGGATCACCGCGCTGTCGAAGTCGATCGCGCTGGACATGAAGCGCTACAACGTGCGCTCCAACTGCATCGCGCCGTTCGCCTGGAGCCGCATGACCAGCTCGATCCCGGCCAACACGCCGGAGCAGCAGGCACGGGTGGCGAAGATCCAGGCGATGACGCCGGACAAGAACGCGCCGATGGCGGTGTTCCTGGCGTCCGACGCGGCCAAGGACGTGACGGGCCAGGTGTTCGGCACGCGGATGAACGAGCTGATCCTGTTCTCCTCCCCGCGCCCGATCCGGATCGTGCACCGCGCGGAAGGCTGGACGCCGGAGAACATCGCCGAGCACGCGCTGCCGGCGCTGAAGTCGGCGTTCATGCCGCTGGATCGCTCGGGGGAAGTGTTCTCCTGGGATCCGCTGTAACGGCATCGCTGTTCCCCCTCCCCTTGCGGGAGGG
>JAJZVS010000321.1 GCA_021845555.1 Pseudomonadota bacterium | reverse complement strand
GGGGACGCCGCGCTGCTGCGCTACACCGCGCGGTTCGACCGGCTGACGCTGACGACGGAAACGCTGCGCGTCACGGCGGCCGAGATCGACGCCGCGACCGCCTCCGTCGCCCCCGAACTCGCCGCCGCGCTGGATCTCGCGGCCACCCGCATCGCCGCGTTCCACCGCGCGCAGATGCCCGTCGACCTGCGGATGACCGATGCCGCCGGCCTCACGATGGGGATGCGCTGGGGGGCGCTCGATGCGGTGGGTCTCTATGTGCCCGGCGGCAAGGCGGCCTATCCGTCCTCGGTGCTGATGAACGCCATCCCCGCGCGGATCGCCGGGGTTCCGCGCATCGCCATGTGCGTGCCGACGCCGGACGGGGTGCTCAATCCGCTGGTGCTGGCCGCCGCGCGCCGCGCCGGGATCACCGAGATCTACCGCGTCGGCGGCGCCCAGGCGGTGGCCGCGCTCGCCTACGGCACCGCCACCATCGCGCCGGTCGATCGCATCGTCGGCCCCGGCAACGCCTATGTGGCGGCGGCCAAGCGCCAGGTGTTCGGCCGGGTCGGAATCGACTCCATCGCCGGCCCGTCGGAAGTCGTGGTGCTGGCGGACGCCGCCAACGATCCGCGCCGCGTCGCCATCGACCTGCTGGCCCAGGCCGAGCACGACGAGGCGGCGCAGGCGATCCTGATCGCCACCGACGCCGGCTTCGCCGATGCCGTCGCCGCCGCGGTCGCCGCCGAGCTCCCCACCCTGCCCCGCGCCGCCATCGCCGGGGCGAGCTGGGACGCGCATGGCGCGATCATCCTGGTACGCGACTGGGAGGAGGCGGTGGGCCTGGTCAACCGCCTCGCGCCCGAGCATCTCGAACTGCTGCTGGCCGAGCCGGAGAAAGTATTCGCGCAGGTCCGCCATGCCGGGGCCGTGTTCCTCGGCGGATTCTGCCCCGAAGCGGTGGGCGATTACGTCGCCGGGCCCAACCACGTGCTGCCCACCGGGCGCACCGCGCGCTTCGCCTCCGGCCTGTCGGTGTTCGACTTCCTCAAGCGCACGACGTGGGTTTCCGCCACCGAGGCGGCGCTGGCCGTGGTCGGCCCCGCCGGGGTGGCACTGGCCGAAGCGGAGGGGCTGACCGCGCACGCCCGTTCCATCGCACTGCGGCTCGGCCAGACCGCGCGGGCGCACCCCTGAACGCCTGCCGCTTGACCCGGTGCCCGGCGATGCTCATGTTCCGCCGCGAAATCAAACCCAAGAACGAGGCCTGATGTCGAAAGAAGACATGATCGAATTCAGCGGCATGGTGACGGAGCTTCTGCCCAACGCCATGTTCCGCGTGAAACTCGACAACGAACACACCATCCTGGCGCATACCAGCGGCAAGATGCGCAAGAACCGCATCCGCGTGCTGGCCGGCGACCGCGTGAATGTCGAGATGACGCCCTACGACCTGACCAAGGGCCGGATCACCTTCCGGTTCAAGTGACGCCGCCGCTCCCGCCGGATCGCCCCCCTTTGGTCCTGGCCTCGGCGAGCCCGCGCCGGCTCGCCCTGCTGGCGCAGATCGGCGTGACGCCCGATCGCGTCCTCTCCCCCGAGATCGACGAGACCCCCCACCGCGAGGAAAACCCGCGCGCCTGCGCCCGCCGCCTCGCCCGCGCCAAGGCCGCGGCGGTCACGGCCCCGGGCGCGCTTGTGCTGGCGGCCGATACGGTGGTGGCGGCCGGGCGGCGCATCCTGCCGAAAGCCGAAACCGAGGCCGAGGCCCGCGCCTGCCTGGAACTGCTGTCCGGCCGGCGCCACCGCGTGCTGACCGCCGTCGCGCTGCGCCTGCCCGACGGCACCCTGCGCGAACGGCTGGCCGAAAGCGCGGTCGGCTTCGCCCGGCTGACCAAGGCGGAGATCGCCGCCTACCTCGCCGGCGGCGAATGGCACGGCAAGGCCGGCGGCTACGCGATCCAGGGCCGCGCGGCCGGGTTCATCCGCTTCCTGTCCGGCAGCTATTCCAACGTGGTCGGCCTGCCGCTGTTCGAGACCGCGCAACTGCTGCGCGGCGCCGGCTGGCTGCGCCCCTGAGGCCGGCGCGGTGGGGCGCGAACTCCGCATCGCCGCAAGCGCGACCGAGCCGGGGGCGCTGCCCGATCATGTGCATGTCGCGCTGGTGGCGGACGGGGAACTGATCGACTACGCGCTGTGGCGCCCCGCGGCGCCGGACGGGGTGGGCGATCTGCATCGCGGCCGGGTGATCGCGCGGCTGCCCGCGCTCGGCGGCGCCTTCGTGGCGCTGGCCGGCGCCGAGGGGTTCCTCCCCGACACCGAAGGCGCGGCCGGGCAAAGCCCCGGCGCGGCGCTGCTGGTGCGCATCACTCGCGCCGCGCAGGGCGGCAAGGGACCGCGCCTGTCCGCCCGCCTCGCCGCCGATGAACCCGCGCCACCGGCCGGACCGGCCCCGGCGCTGGTGCGGCGCGGCCCCACGCCGGCCGAACGCCTGGCCGCGCTGGCGCCGGAAGCCCCCGCCCTGATCGACAACCCCGCCCTCGCCGCCCTGCTGCGCCCGGCACTGGGGCCGCGGCTGCGTCTGGTGCCGGCGGCGTTCGACTCGGCACTGCAAGATGCGGTGGCGGAACTGGCCGCGCCGACGGTTCCGCTGCCGGGCGGCGGGGCGATGCATATCCACCCCACGCCCGCGCTGACGGCGATCGACCTCGACGCCGGGGCAGCGAGTGCGGCGCGGGGCGGCAAGGACGCGAACCAGCTTCGGTTCAATGTGGCGGCGATCGCGGTGCTGGCGCGGCAGATCCGGCTGCGCAACCTGGGGGGCGCGATCGTGGTGGATTTCGCCGGGCTGTCGGTGCGCGGGCGCGCGCGGCTGGGCCCGGCGCTGGCGGCGGCACTGGAGGCGGACCCGCTGCGCCCGCGCTTCCTGGGGTTCACCGCGCTGGGACTGGCCGAAATCCTGCGCCCGCGGGTGCATCCGCCGCTGCACGAGGCGCTGGCGGGGGACGGCGAGCGAAGGCCAGGGGGCTTTGCCCCCCTGGACCCCCCACCAGGGGACTGGTCCCCTGGACCCCGCTGACGGCTTCGCCAAGAAGGGGGCGCGACTGAGACCTTGGATTGGTCCGTGTCGCGCCCCCTTCTTGGCGAAGCCCACAATGGTTCCAAGGGCTAAGCCCTTGGCGGGGGTCCCAAGGGCCCATGGGGGGCAGCGCCCCCTGGCCTTTCCGTGCCCGCCCCCAGCCCCTCGCTCAGTCGCATGCGTTGCCGCGCAGCGTGTAGCTGCGCACCACCCCGCCGGCGATTTCGAAGGTCGTATCGCAGTGCCATTGGATGACGGTCGGCGGCGGGGCGGCGTACCAGCCCAGGAACCCCGGCGGCCCGGCGAACGGCATCGACGGGACGAAGTCCACCTGGCGGCGGAGGTAGGCGAGGTAGGTGATGCCGTCGGTTTGGTAGGATTTGTCAGGCACGCCCTCGGCAGCGATCACGGCGGACAGCGGCTGGCCGATCAGTTTGTCGAGCCGCGCGCGCAGTGCGCTGGGTCCGGTCGCGCAGGCGGCCAGCAGCAGGCAGATCAGGACGGGGATCGGGCGGCGCATGGGCGGGAGTCGTGCGCCGGACCCGCGGCGGGCCGCAAGGGGTTTCACGCGAGCGTGGCCGGCGGCAGCCACAGCACCTGGCCGATCCGGGAGGCGCCGGCGGCGATCATCGCCAGCCGGTCGAAACCCAGCGCGATGCCGGCGGCGGATGGCATGCCGTGGGCGAGCGCGGCGAGGAAATCCTCATCCAGCGGCCAGTCCTCGGCCCCGTTCAGCGCGTGGCGGCGCGCGCGGTCGGCCAGGAAGCGGGCGCGCTGCTCGGGTGCGTCGGTCAGTTCCTCGAACGCGTTGGCGAGCTCGATGCCGCAGACGAACAGCTCGAACCGCAGCGCGACGCGCGGGTCCGCCGGATCGCGCCGCGCCAGCGCGGCCTGCGCCGCCGGCCAGTGCGTCAGGAAGGTGGGGTGGGTGCGACCGAGCCTGGGTTCCACGCGTTCCAGGAGCAGGCGGAAGAACAGGTCCTCCCACTCCTCGCCGGCGCGCAGCCGGGTGCCGGCGGCGGCGGCGAGCGCGTGGGCGTCGCCGGCGGTGGCGAGCAGGTCGGCCCCGGCGTAGCGGGCGAAGGCCTCGGCCAGGGTGAGACGTTCGAAATGGGCGAGGTCGGTGGTGACGCCGCGGCAGGTGACGACCGGGGGCAGGACGGCGCGCAGGAACGCCTCGGTTTCCGTCATCAGCGCGGCGAAGTCGGCGCCGGGGCGGTACCATTCGAGCAT
Source organism: Pseudomonadota bacterium (assembly GCA_021845555.1). Lineage (GTDB taxonomy): Bacteria > Pseudomonadota > Alphaproteobacteria > Acetobacterales > Acetobacteraceae > JAJZVS01. Next base: position 3 of record JAJZVS010000321.1, on the reverse strand, counting down.
GGT
>JAJZVS010000320.1 GCA_021845555.1 Pseudomonadota bacterium | reverse complement strand
CCAGTTGTCGGAGGCACGGAGCGCATGGAAGTAAGGCCTAACGCTATGCCCTCTTGTCGTTGTCCGCCCTGCTCGTTAGCCTCTCTGCATGGACCTGCGAAAGCCCGACTCAAGCCACCACGCCGCGACGCTGGAGCCGCTGCTGGAACGTACGGACGCGGAACTGGCGGCGGTGGAACGCCAGATCGGCGCGGCACAGAAGGCCCTGCGCCGCCTGCGGCGTGCCGCGCGGGAGGGCGATCTCGCCGGCCTCCCGTCCCGGATGACCGAAGCGGCGGAGGCGATGGAGCGCGCCGCCGTGCCGCTGCGCGCGACCGCCGATGGCTTCACCTATGACACGGCGGCGGCCTTCGCTGACGGCAGCTATCTGGAGGAACTGGCCACGGCAGCGCGACAGGCGGATCTGGCCCTGGTGCGGCGGGACGGAAGGATCACCGCCTACCCGGTGGTTCTGCGGCTCGACGCCAAGGCCGGGGCGGTGCGCGTCGGCAAGAAGCTCGACCGCCGCATCCGCCCCTCCTTCCTGGTCGCGGAACTCAAGAAGCTTCAATCGCGGCCCAATCGCTTCAACGCCCGCGCCTTCCTCGACCGGCTGCTGAAACCGTACACGCTGCTCGCCCGCGCCGAGACGCCGTCCTGGCGCCACGACCGTCCCGGCGACGGCCCGCTCGCCGCGCTTGCCGATCTGTACGAGATCCTGACCTTCTTCCCCACCGCAGCCGTCGACTACCCGATTGAGGAATTCGCCTGCGATCTGCTCCGCCTGGACCGTGATCCGGGCGCGCGATCTAGCCGTGGCTATCGTTTCGAATTCGCCGGCTCCACCGGCAAGAAGGGCGCCAAGCGCCTCACTTTGTTCGACGAGCAAGGCGAGCAGCACGATTATTTCGCGATTCGGTTCGTGCTGGACTCCTAAGACATGCAGAACCTCGCCCCCGATCCGCTCGGCCTCGACGCCTGGCTGGGGATCATCGAGGCCGAGTATTTCTCGGGTTTCGTGCCCGCCGGCGGTGGCACGCTCAAGATCGCGGTGGTGGACGATGCGCTGATCGCGCCCACTGCCGTGCGCCTGGCCCGCCTCGCCTGCGACCACGGGCTGCACACCGTCGCCATCGATGCCGCGCGGACCCGGCTGCACATGCCGCAGGATCTGTTCTTCGCCCTCACGCGCGCCCTGCCCTGGCCGGTGATGACGCAGGCGTTCCTGGAGCGGCTGTTCGACGAGAACGGCTACCGCTGGCCGCGTCCGGGCCAGTCTCTCTCCCGCGCCGCGCTCGCCGAGGCGCTGGGCATCGCGCCCCCGTTGCTCGGCAGCGAGATCAACACCTGGCTGACCCGCGCGATCTGGCACGACCGCGCTTATGCGCTCGATTTCCGCAGCGCGATACTGGCACTCGCCACCGCCGCGCTCGATCCGGACGCGGACGCCGCCGCCCCGGTGCATCGTTGGCTGCAAGGGGAGAAGGCGCCGATCCCGGCGCCGCTGCGCGCCGCCGGGATCGGCGGGCGCATCACGCGGGCCAATGCCAGGGCGATGCTGATTTCGCTCTGTCACTGGGTGCGGGCCTGCGGCGCCCCCGGGCTGCTTGTCACGCTGGACGCGCGCCGCCTGTACCAGGCCGGCGCGCCGCCGGAGGGCGAACTGCGCTATTCCCCCGCCGCGGTGATGGACACGTATGAGGTGCTGCGCGAGTTGATCGATGATGCTGAGCACCTGCCCGGCCTGTTCGTCGCTGTGCTGGCCACGGATGCGATGATCGGCGGGGAACCGCGGCGCGCGCTCGATCATTACGACGCCCTCAAGATGAGGGTCTGGCCGGACGTGCGACCCGGGCAAGGGCAAAATCCGGTCGCGCCACTGGTATGGCTCGGCGCATGAACCTCGAAGCGCGCATCGCGATCGAGGCGTTGCGGGCCGGAGTGCCCAACCGTACTGCGATCCGTCTCATGGGCAACGAGCACGGCCTGATCGAGGCGGGGTTCGACGCGGCGCTGGAAGCGGCCTGGGACCGGGACCGCCCTCCCGGTTTCGGCCTCTCCGGCGGGTTCGGGTCCGGCAAATCTCATCTGCTCGGCTACCTCTGCGAGGTCGCGCGCGCCCACCGCGCCGTGGTCAGCCGGGTAGCGATCAGCAAGGAGACCTCGCTCTCCCACCCGGCCGGCGTATTCGCCGCTGCGGTGCGCAACGCGGTGCTGCCCGATTCCACCGACGAGGCGGTCGGCGCCTGTCTGGCGTCCTTGCGCGCGCACCCGGAACGATTACAGGCGCTGGAAGACGATGTCAGCGCACCGGAAGCCGGTTTCGCGCCGATCTTCGCCGCCGCATTGTTCCTGCTCCGCCGTGCCGCCGCGCCCGAACTGCTGCGCGCGATCGAGCGCCTGTTGGCCGGTAGCCAACTGCCCACCACGGCGATCCGACAGGCGCTGCGCGAGGCCGGCGCGCAGCGCAGCTTTCCGCTCCCACGCATCGATCCGCGTGACCTGTTGGCCCAGCGCATCGCCTTCCTGCCGCGCCTGTTCCGCGCCGCCGGCTACGGCCCGTGGTGCCTGTTCCTGGACGAGGTCGAGCTGATCGGGCGTTACACCCCACTGCAACGCGGTCTTGCCTATGCCGAGCTTGCCGCCTGGCTCGGCCTGCCCGGCACACCGCGCGTCCCGGGGCTGGTCGCGGTGTTCGCCGTGACCGACGATTTCGTCGCCGCGGTCATCGATCAGAAGCTCGACAGCGAGCGCCTGCCCGAACGCCTGCGCCTCAAGAGCCGCGAGCGCGAGGCGCAGCTTGCGCTGGCCGGCATCGCCGCGATCGAACAGAGCGTGCGCGAGCACCGCCTGGCCCCGCCCGCCGAGCGCGACCTGCGCACCTGCCACGACAAGCTGCAACGCCTGTATTCCGAAGCCTATGACTGGGCCGCGCCGCCGCTGCCGCCCCCGGTGCGCACCAGCTCGCGGACCATGCGTCACTACATCAAGGGCTGGGTCACGCAATGGGATCTCGCCCGCCTGTTCGGCCGCAGCGGAGCGCTCGTCACCGAGCCACTCGCGACCACCTATACCGAGGATCCCAGCCTCGATGCCGCGCTGGCAGCGAAGGACGAGACCGAGTGACCCGGCATGGATGTGCCGGCTGAGGCTTTCGGCCTGACCTGGCCCGCGCCGTTGCCGCCCTACCAGCAGCAGGGAATCGCTCGGCTACTGGCCGAACCGGGCGTACTGCTCGCCGACGAGATGGGCCTCGGCAAGACCATCCAGGCGATCGCCGCGCTGCGCCTGCTGCTGGCCGACGGTGCCATCGGCGCGGCGCTGGTGGTGGTGCCGGCCAGCCTGGTGCTGCAATGGCGGCGGCATCTGCGCGAATGGGCGCCGGAACTCGTGCTCGCCACCTGCGTGGGACCGAGGGAGGAACGGTGGCGGCGCTGGCGGGCCCCGGCGCAGGTGTTCCTGGTGGGCTACGACACGTTGCGTGCCGACGCCGCGCTGCCGGCGCCGTTCGGGCCGCTGCGCCGGACTTGGCGCGTAGTGGTGGCCGACGAGGCACAGCGGATCAAGAACGCGGGCACTGACCTGGCCGCCACCGTGAAGGCGCTGCGCCGCGAGCGCGCCTGGGCGATGACCGGCACGCCGCTGGAGAATTGCCCGGACGACGCCGTTTCGATCCTCGATTTCGTCGCCCCCGGCCTCTCCCCTCGCGGAGCGCTGCTGTCGGGGATCCGGCGCGGCCTCGCCCAGGTGCAGTTGCGCCGCCGGCGCGCGGCGGTGTTGCCCGAACTGCCGGCCAAGACCGCCTTTACCCTCGCCCCCGATCTGACCCCCGCACAGCGCGCCGCCTACGACGTGGCCGAGCGGGACGGTCTGGTGTGGCTCCGCGCGCTCGGCGCCCGGGTGCGGATCGTGCATGTGCTCGAGCTGATCCTGCGGCTCAAGCAGATCTGCAACGTCTGCCCGGAAACCGGTGCTTCGGCCAAGGCCGAGGATCTGCGCCGCCGGCTGGCGTCGGTCGCGGCCGGCGGGGAGAAGGCGCTGGTGTTCACCCAGTTCGTCGCGGCCCCGTTCGGCGCCGAGTGGCTGGCCGAGACCTTGGCGCCGCTCCGCCCCGTGTTGCTCACCGGGCGCATGAGCCCGGCCGCGCGCGATCGGGCCATCGCCGCCTTCGCCGCCGACCCGCAACGCGCGGTCTTGGTGGCCTCGCTGCGCGCCGGCGGGGTGGGGTTGAAGGCGGCCAGTGATCCAGTCCGCCTCGTGCAGCACCCGGGTCACGCTCGGCGCGGCCTGCAAGGCGAGGACTCTCGCGAGCGGCGAGGTGGCGCCACGGGCCGCGCTCTCGGCCGGGGCG
>JAJZVS010000319.1 GCA_021845555.1 Pseudomonadota bacterium | reverse complement strand
CCAGGAACTCGAGCGGGTGGAAGCCGCGCTCGGCCTCAGAGACGACGCCGCCCATCCAGCTTCGTTCCGCGGCAATCCGGGGCACGGAACCCTGGCCAGCTGAGGCCCGGCCGGCTGAGCGCGATGCCCCCCTGATCTCCCCGGCTGGCCTGGCGGGGCGCCGCCCTTCCGTTCAGGCTTCGCGCGCCTGCGGGTGGAGCTCATGGACCGACGCCGGCACGGCGCGCTGCTGGGCCGCGGCGATCCGCGCGGTGCGGCGCAGATCAGTCTCCGACAGGCTGAGCGCGGCCTCGACCCAGAGATCGGCCACGTCGCGCAGTTCCTCGATCGGCACCGGATTGACCCGCCGGCGTACTTTGTAGATCGCCGACTGACCGCGGAAGCGCGAGCGGCTGCGGGCGATGTACTCCTTGACCGCGCGCACGCCCTCGCCGGGCTCGGCCAGGACATCGACCACGCCGAAATCATGCATCTCCTCGGCGGTATAGAGCCGCCCGCTGAGCATGATCTCCTCGGTTTTCCGCATCCCAAGGCGGCGGAACAGGTAGCTGTAGGCGCCGACGCCGGGGAACAAGTTGAACAGGATTTCCGGCAGGCCGAATTTCGCCTGCCGCTCGGCCACCATGAGGTCGCAGGACATCGGCGCTTCCAGCCCGCCGCCGAGGGCATCGCCCTGGATCAACGCGATCGTGATCACGCCATGGTGGTAGCCGTGGTAATTTGCGTCCACCGCGGTGACGCAGGCCTGCGCATAACGGCGCAGGCCCTCGCGATCCTGCTGGCGGACTTTCTCCGCGAGCAGCGACAGGTCGCCGCCGAGGTTGAACACGCCGGGCAGGGAGGAGCCGAGCACGAAATAATCGAACGGGGTCTCGGCGCCGGACGGCGTGGCCTGGAACAGCTCGTCGATCACGCCCTGCATATGCGCCAGATCGCGCAGCAGGGCGGGGGTGAAGCTCGGGCGTCCGCGCGGCTTCATGAAGCACCAGAAGGCCCGGTCTTCCTCGGTGATGGCGACCTCGAGATCGGTATAAGTCTGGCTCGCGACCAGGCTTTGCGGGGCGGCGCGAGAGATCGGCTCGGCAAGGGTGGCAAAAGCGGCGCCGTGGCGGCCGTGGGGCTCCGACTCCGTCGGATCGACGGCAGACGGAAGCGGAGTTCGCGTGGCACTTGGGACGAACGTCATCGTCGGCTCCTGGAATATGCTGTCGCACCGCGCCGGCGATCGCTGCTGGTGCCGGCGGTTTTCAGCATGCCGCACTCCGCGATTGAAAGCGATAAGAAAGACTACTGACAAGCCCTTGAAAATACAATTTCATTACCGAACTTTAGGTCGAAAAACAGACGATACGGGGCACGATTGAAGATTTATTGGATGCCCTGGGAAATTCCCTTATTTTCCGGATCAGCCCGAAAAATTTCTCTTATCCGACTGTCTTATTAGCTATTGCGCACCTGCCCACTGCACTTCCGTAGGGTTCCGATACCCGCTCCGGTTGTGAGCGGCACGGCGACCGGTGGCTACGATGCGATCGCCGCCCGATTGCGGAACGCCCTGTTTGCACAGCGGACGCCAGAGGAAAGCGCGCAACGCTCGGGGGATAGGAGTGTCGCCGAAGGCCGGCTAGACTGCCGCCCATGCAGACCGCGACCTCCACCGAATTCAAGCAGAACGCGCATCGCGCCCTCGCCGATGCCGGGCTGCAACGCGCGCTGGCCCGCAGCGGCACCTCCTTCATCGCCCGCCGCGCCGCCGCCGTCGCCGCGCTGCCCGAGTTCGAGGCGCTGCGCGAGGAGGCCCGCGCGATCAAGGACCACACGCTCGCGCATCTCGATTTTTACCTGGAAGCCTTCGCCGCCAAGGTGGAAGCGGCCGGCGGCACCGTCCATTGGTGCGCCGATGCCGCCGCGGCCCGCGCCACCGTGCTGGCCATCTGCCAAGCGGCCGGGGCGCGCACCGTGACCAAGGGCAAGTCGATGATCAGCGAGGAGCTGGGCATCAACGAACACCTGGAACAACACGGCATCGCGCCGATCGAGACCGACCTCGGCGAATACATCCTCCAGGTCCGCCACGAGACGCCGAGCCACATCATCGCCCCGGCCTTCCACCTCAACCGCGAGGACTGGGAAGCGAGCTTCCGCGCCGCCCACACCGACCTGCCCGCCGACCGCGTCTTCCACGAACGCCGGGATATTCTCACCGAGGCGCGTACCCGGCTGCGGGAGAAGTTCCTCGCCGCCGACGTCGGCATCACCGGCGCCAATTTCCTGGTGGCCGAGACCGGCTCCAGCGTCATCGTGACGAACGAGGGCAACGGCGATCTCACCCAGACCCTGCCGCGGGTGCATATCGCGCTCGCCAGCATCGAGAAGGTGGTGCCGACGCTGGAAGACTGCATGAGCCTGCTGCGGGTGCTGGCGCGCTCGGCCACCGGGCAGGATTTTTCCGTCTACACCACCTTCTCCACCGGCGGCCGCCGACCCGGCGATCTGGACGGGCCGGAGGCGTATCATGTGGTGATCGTCGATAACGGCCGGTCGGGGATGCTCGGGTCCGAGTTCCAGCCGATGCTGCGCTGCATCCGCTGCGCCGCCTGCATGAACCACTGCCCGGTCTATGGCGCGGTAGGCGGGCACGCCTATGGCTGGGTCTATCCCGGCCCGATGGGCAGCGTGCTGACCCCGGCGCTGATCGGCGTGGACCAGGCCGGCCTGCTGCCCGGCGCCTCCACCTTCTGCGGCAAGTGCGAGAGCGTCTGTCCGGTGAAGATCCCCCTGCCCTCCTTGATGCGCCACTGGCGCGAACGCGAGTTCGAGCGCCACCTGACGCCCCCCGCGCAACGGACCAACCTCGCGCTCTGGGCCTGGGTGGCGAAACGCCCGGCGCTCTATCGGCTGGCCACGCGGGTGGGGGCGGCGGCGCTGGCGGCGCTGGCGGGCAAGCGCGGGCGGCTGTCGCGCGTGCCGCTGGCCGGCGGCTGGACCGCCGGGCGGGACCTGCCGGCGCCCGAGGGCGGCACGTTCTTCGCCCGCTACGCGCGCGCCCAGCGCGCCGGCCGGACGATATGAGCGCGGACGATATGAGCCAGGGCGGCATGAGAGCGGGGGCCGGATGAGCAAGGACATCGTCCTGAACGCGATCCGCCGCGGCCTGCGGCGCGGCCCGGTGCCGCCCGACCAGGCGGTCGGCCTGCGCGCGCGGCTGGCGGCGCACCCGCGCCATCCGATCCCGGCGCGCTCGCGCCTCGACCACGCCGGCCAGGTAGCGCTGTTCGTGGCCAATGTGGAGAAGGAGTTCGGCACCGTCGCGCGCGTGGCCGACGCGTCCGAGGTGCCCGGCGCAGTGGTCGATTACCTGGCGGCGCAGAACCTGCCTACCGAGGCGGCGATCGCCCCGCACCCGGAACTGCGCGCCATCGACTGGTCCGCCCGCCCGCTGCTGCGCCTGCGCGAGGGGCGCGCCGAGGCGACCGATCAGGTGGCGATCCAGCACGGGTTCGCCGCGATCGCCGAGACCGGCACGCTGATGCTGCCCTCGGCGCCGGAGCGTCCGACCACGCTCAACCTGCTGGCCGAGGCGGCGATCGTCGTGCTGGCCGCGGACCGGGTGGTGGGGGCCTATGAGGAGGCGTGGGACCTGCTGCGCGCCGAGATCGGCGGGATGCCGCGCAACGTGATGCTGGTCACCGGCCCGTCGCGTTCGGCCGATATCGAGCAGACCTTGGAGCTCGGCGCACACGGGCCACGACGGCTGCATGTGGTGCTGGTGGGGGCGTAGCGGGCCGGACCGGAGGTTTGTCACCGCCGGGGCCGCGGCGTAGGATTTCGCCCATGAGTACCGCGCTCCGCCCGCCGATGGACCTCGACGCGTTCCTCGCCTGGGAAAGCCGGCAGGAACTGCGCTACGAGTTCGATGGTTTCGCGCCCCTGGCGATGACCGGGGGCACGGTCGAGCATGCCATCATCCAGCGCAACCTGGTGACCGCTCTGACCAATAGGCTGCGCGGCAAACCGTGCCAGGCGTTCGGCAGCGAACTCAAGATCGCGGTCGCCGGCAGCATTCGCTATCCGGATGCCTTCGTCGTCTGCTCCCCGATCGCCCGCGGCAGTCTGGTCGTCGAGGACCCCGTCGTCGTCTTCGAGATTCTCAGCGCCTCCACCGCCGCCACCGACCGTATCGTCAAGAACCGCGAATACCGCGCCACCCCATCGGTGCAGCGTTACGTGCTGCTGGAGCAGGCGCGCCCCGCCGCCACCGTCTTCACCCGCGAGGGCGCCGACTGGCTCGGCCGCCTCGCCGATGCCGACGCGGTGCTGGCGATGCCGGAACTCGGTATCGAACTGCCGCTGGCCGAGCTCTACGACGGTCTCGAATTCCCCGATCCGATC
>JAJZVS010000318.1 GCA_021845555.1 Pseudomonadota bacterium | reverse complement strand
GTCGGCCCCCGGCGCCGTCGCGAGCAGCGCCACCGCCCGCCCCTGCCGGGCCGCCCGATCGAGCACCGCGCGCGCCGCCATCGCCCGGCGCGGCCAGTCGGCGGCCGACGCCCAGCCGTTGTCGATCACCAGCAGCACCGGCCCTTGCCCTGGCAAGGCCGAGCCCTGCTCGCGCACCGGCCCGGCGAGACCGACGATGATCAGCGCGGCGGCCAACATGCGCAGCGCCAGCAGCCACCACGGGGTGCGCGCCGGCGTCTCCTCGCGCGCCGCCAGGCCGAGCAGCAGACGGATCGCAGGGAAGCTCTCGCGCCGCGGCGCCGGCGGGGTGGCGCGCAACAGCCACCACAGCAGCGGCAGCGCCGCCAGGGCGAGCAGCGCGGCGGGGGCGGTGAAGCTCATCGCCCGGCCAGCGCGGAATAGAGGCCGAGCAGCGCCATTTCCGGCGGATGGTCGGTGCGGTGGACGGCGAAACCGAAGCCGGCGGCGGTGGCGAGGGCGCGCAGCCCGTCCTGCTGCGCCGCCAGCCGTGCCGCATAGGCCGCGCGCAGGGTTTCGGCGCGGCCGGCGAGCATCTCGCCCTCGCCTTCCAGGCCGCGGAAGCGCACTCTTCCGGCATAGGGCAGCGAGACCTCCGCCGGGTCGAGCACCTGCATCAGGAACCCGCTGACCTGCCGCGCCGCCAGCCGCGCCACCGCCGCCTGCACCGCGGCCAGCGGGGCGAGGAAATCGCCGAACAGCACCGCCCGCGCGTGGCGCGGCAACGGCAACGCCGGCGGCAGGCCAGCGTCGGCCCCGGTACTGGTGGGGGCACCGGTGGGGGTACCGGTGGGCGCACCGGCGGGCAGGGGCGTCAGCAGGTCGGCGGCGAGCCGTTCCAGCCCGGCACGCCCCGACACCGGGCGGGAACCGGGCGCCAGCAGCGCCACACGTTCTCCGCCGCGCAGCAGCAGCGCCGCCAGCGCCAGGGCCAGCACCTGCGCCCGCGCGTGTTTCTGGCTGCCCGCCAGCTCGGAACGCCACCGCATGCTGGGTGAGGCGTCGCACCACAGGAACACGGTTTCGGCCGCTTCCCACTCAGTTTCGCGCACGAACCAGCCCTGCGGCGCCGGCCGGCCGGATTTCGCCGCGCCCCGCCAGTCGATGCGCGCCACCGGATCGCCCGGGGCATAGGGGCGGAACTGCCAGAAACTATCGCCGGCGCCGACCCGGCGGCGGCCGTGCACGCCCTGCGCTACGGTCGCGGCGACCCGCTCGGCCGCGACCAGCAGCGGCGGCAGCCGGGCGGCGAGCGCCTCGGCGCGGCGGGCTTCAGTAGCGGCGGGGCTAGCCAAGACGCTCCACCAGCCGGTCGATCACCTGCTCCAGCGCCACGCCCTCGGCGCGGGCGGCGAAGCTCAGCGCCATGCGGTGGCGCAGCGCCGGGCGGGCAAGGGCGGCCACGTCGTCCAGGCTCGGCGCCAGCCGCCCGTCCAGCACCGCGCGGGCGCGGCAGGCCAGCATCAGCGCCTGCGCCGCGCGCGGCCCCGGCCCCCAGGCGACGTGCCGGCGCACCAGTTCGTCCGTCGCCGTCTCCGGCCGTCCGCCGCGCACCAAGTCCAGGATACCGGCGAGCACGCTTTCGCCCACCGGCACGCGGCGGATCAGCGCCTGCGCGGCCAGCAGTTCGTCGGCGGTGAGTTCCGGCGCCGGCGCCGCGTCCTCGGCGCCGGTGGTGGCGAGCAGCATCGCGCGTTCGTCGGCGCGCTCGGGGTAGCCGACGTCGATCTGCAGCAGGAACCGGTCGAGCTGGGCTTCCGGCAGCGGGTAGGTGCCTTCCTGCTCGATCGGGTTCTGCGTTGCCAGCACGTGGAACGGGCGCGGCAGCGCGTGCTCGGCGCCGCCGGCGGTGATCCGGCGCTCCTGCATCGCCTGCAGCAGGGCGGACTGGGTGCGCGGGCTGGCGCGGTTGATCTCGTCGGCCATCAGCAACTGGCAGAACACCGGGCCGGGCAGGAAGCGGAAGCCGCGGCGGCCGTCGGTTTCCTCCAGCACCTCGCTGCCGACGATATCGGCCGGCATCAGGTCGGGGGTGAACTGGATGCGCTTGGTGGCCAGCCCCAGCACCACGCCGAGCGTCTCCACCAGCCGGCTCTTGCCGAGGCCGGGCAGGCCGATCAGCAGCGCATGCCCGCCGCACAGCAGGGCGATCAGCGTCTGCTCCACCACCTCGGTCTGGCCGAGGATGACGCGCCCGATCCCGGCGCGCGCCGCGACGAGGCGGGCGGCCAGCGCTTCGGCCGCCGCAACCGCGGCGTCCGTCGCGCCCCCAATGGCGCCACCGGGGGCGGCGGAACCGAGGTCTTCATCGCCGCGCGGGGGCGGGGTCATCGCTTCGGCGGGCATCGCGTGTCTCCGAACCGGCGTTTGCGGACATGACCGCCATATTGCCACTTTCCCGCGGCGGGGGAGCCTCCCTATATGACGTAGCGGGGTGAAGCCTTGCCAGTCATGGAGACGGAGACGTGAACGACGCCAGTTCTCCCTCGGCGCTCGCCGGGAGCGGGTGCGCGGGGATCGTGCCGATCGCGCCCCCCCGCCCGTGCGGCGGGCGCGCGCGCGGTCCGCGACGCCCGCCGGTGGAATGCGGCGATCTCCCGTTCCTCATCTAGCGGGATGGAACCTGGCTCTTTCGCGGCAGCCCGATCCTGCGCAAGGAGCTCGTCTGCCTGTTCGCCGGGGTCCTGCAGCGCGCGGAGGATGGCTCCTTCTGGCTGGAAACCCCGGCCGAGCGCGGGCGGATCGAGGTGGAGGACGCGCCCTTCGTCGCCGTCGAGCTGGATTGGACCGGCGAGGGAAAGAACCAGGTGCTGTCGTTCCGCACCAATGTGGATCAGGTGGTGACCGCCGGTCCCGAACATCCGCTGCGCGTGGCGCACGACGTCCTGACCTGCGAGCCCACGCCCTATCTGCTGGTCCGTCCCGGCGGGGCCGCGTGGGGGATCGAGGCGCGGATCAACCGCGCGGTCTATTACGAACTCGTGGCGCTGGGCGTGCCGGAATGGGTCGGCGGGCGGCATATGCTTGGGGTCTGGAGCTGCGGCCGGTTCTTTGCGCTGGGCGAACTGCCCCAGGGCAACGACTGACTGCCCCCGCCATGCACCCGAGCGAATTGCGCGAGCGTCTCGCGCGGCTGGTGCGCGCCGAGCAGCCGGGCCGGCTGATCCGCGGCAGTTTGCCGATTCCCGGCGCCACGACGCCGCCGGTACCGGCGGCGGTGCTGGTGGGTTTCGTGCTGGGCGCGGCACCCTCGGTGCTGCTGACCAAGCGCAACGAACGGCTGCGCCGCCACGCCGGCCAGGTGAGCTTCCCCGGCGGGCGGATCGATCCCGAGGACGCCGATGCCACCGCCGCGGCGCTGCGCGAGGCCGAGGAAGAAGTCGGCATCGACCCGGCGCGGGTGGAGGTGCTCGGCCCGATCGGCGATTTCCTGACCGGCACCGGCTTCCGCATCACCCCGGTGCTGGGCGCGCTGCCGCACGACCTCATCTACCGCCCGGCGCCGGCGGAGGTGGAGGCGGTGTTCCGCTTCCCGCTGGACGTGCTGCTCGATCCCGCCGCGCCGCGGCGGGAGCGGCAGGAACGCAACGGCGTGCTGCGCGACGTCTGGGTCTGGCCGCACCCCGAGCATCACATCTGGGGCGCGACGGCGGCGATCCTGGTGCATCTGGCGGAACGGCTGCGGGCGGAATGATGCCGACCGGCGAAGGTGCCGGCTGTTGCGCCCGGCGGCATCGCGCGTGGGGCCGGGGCGCAGGGGGCGCGGGGCGCTGGGGGCCGGGGCGCGCGCGGGCGTGGCCGGACGGCCGCCCGTGGAATCGCGACAGGCCCGGCGTTCGCGGCAGGATCGGGTCCATGAGCGCGCGGCGATGCTGGAGCGGCTGACCGAGATCGGTCTGTTCCTGCTGCCGTTCGCCCTGTTCGTGGCGCTGCGGCTGGCGGCGCGGCGCGGCGTACCGTTCGCCGCTGTGCTCGGCAGCACGTTGCTGGGCCTGATGCTGCTGCTTGCGGGGCTCTGGTGGTTCGGGGTGGACCGCGCGATCGCCCCAGGCCAGCCCTATGTGCCGGCCGCCGTGCATGCGGGGCACATCACGGACGGCCCGGCGCCGCGGTAGCCGGGCCGGAGCGTCAGCCCCCAGGGGGCATCGGCCGAGGGGCATCAGCCCCCAGGGGGCATCAACCCCGGAGCATCAGCCGAGGGGCATCAGCCCAGAATGATCTCCACCCGGCGGTTCTGCGGCTCGCGCACGCCGGGACCGGTGGGGACCAGCGGGTGCGTCTGGCCGAAGCCGCGGATCGCGATGGCCGTCTTCGGCACGCCGTCGCGCACGAGTTCCGCCGCCACCGCGTCCGCCCGGCTCGGAA
>JAJZVS010000317.1 GCA_021845555.1 Pseudomonadota bacterium | reverse complement strand
GTGTCGCGCAGGTGCTCGCCCCGGACCGGATCCGGCTGCGGGTGTGGGAGCGGGGCGCCGGCCTCACGCTCGCCTGCGGCTCCGGCGCCTGCGCGGCCCTGGTGAACGCGCACCGCCGCGGCCTGACCGGGCGGGCGGCGACGCTGGAGCTGGACGGTGGGGTGCTGGAGATCGCCTGGCGGGAAGACGGGCACGTGCTGATGACGGGGCCGGTGGCGACCGCGTTCACCGGTTCCGTCGCGCTCGCGGACTACCCGGCATGAGCGCCGAACTCCTGACCTTCGGCTGCCGCCTGAACACCTACGAGTCAGAGGTGATGCGCGGCCACGCGGCCGGTCTGGCCGATACGCTGATCGTGAACACCTGCGCGGTGACCGCCGAGGCCGAGCGCCAGGCCCGCCAGGCGATCCGCCGCGCCGCGCGCGAGCGGCCGGGCCTCAGCATCGTCGTCACCGGCTGCGCCGCGCAGCGCGACCCGGCCGCCTGGCGGGCACTGCCCGGCGTCACCCGCGTGCTGGGCAACGCCGAGAAGCTGCTCGCCGCGCACTGGGCGAAGGACGCCCCGGACGCCGTTTCCGACATCATGACCCAGCGCGCCGTCCCGGCGCATCCGGTGACCGAGTTCGCCGGGAGGGCACGCGCCTATGTGCAGGTCCAGCAGGGGTGCGATCATCGCTGCACCTTCTGCGTGATCCCGTTCGGCCGCGGCCCGAGCCGCAGCGTGCCGGCCGGGGCGGTGGTGACGCAGGCGCGCGCGCTGGTGGCCTCCGGCTACCAGGAGCTGGTGCTGACCGGCGTCGATATCACCAGCTACGGCACCGACCTGCCCGGCCGCCCCAGCCTCGGGTCGCTGGCCCGGCGGCTGCTGGCGCTGGTGCCCGAGCTCGCGCGGCTGCGGCTGTCCTCGCTCGATCCCGCGGCGATCGACGAGGATCTGTGGCGGCTGCTCGCCGGGGAACCGCGGCTGATGCCGCATCTGCACCTGTCCCTGCAGGCCGGCAGCGACCTGATCCTGAAGCGCATGAAGCGGCGCCACCTGACCGCCGACGCGCGCGCGGTGATCGCGCGGGCCCGCGCGCTGCGGCCCGATATCGCCATCGGCGCCGACCTGATCGCCGGTTTCCCGACCGAAACGGACGCGCTGTTCGCCGAGACGCTCGATTTCGTGCGGGAAAGCGCGATCCCCTACCTGCACGTGTTCCCCTACAGCGAGCGCCCCGGCACGCCCGCCGCGCGCATGCCCGCCGTGCCGGTGGCCGAACGCCGCGCCCGTGCCGGGCGGCTGCGCGCCGCCGGGGCCGAGGCCGCCGCGGCCTTCTTCGCCGCCCAGCTGGGCCGCACCGTCACCGTGCTGACCGAACGCGACGGCACCGGCCATTCCGAGCATTTCGCCCCGGTGCGCCTGGCCGCGCCGCACGCGCCCGGCCGCCTGCTCGCCGCGCGGGTGACCGGGACCGACGCGCGCGGCCTGTCCGCCGAAGCCGCGTAATTCCAGAGGGACGATCATGGCGCTCGGCGGTTTCTTCAACCGGCTCAAGGAAGGCCTGTCGCGCAGCACGCAGAAGCTGGGCGGCGGCATCACCGCGGTCTTCACCAGGCGCAAGCTGGACGACGCGGCGCTGGAGGAGCTCGAGGAACTGCTGATCGGCGCCGACCTCGGCACCGAGGCGGCGGCGCGGGTGATCGCCGCCTTCCGCCGCTCGCGGTTCGGCAAGGAAGTCACCGACGCCGAGATCAAGGAATCGCTTGCCGAGGAAGTGGCCGCGATCCTGCGTCCCGTGGCCCGGCCGCTGGAACTCGATCCGGCGAAGAAGCCGCACGTGGTGCTGGTGGTCGGCGTCAACGGCACCGGCAAGACGACGACGATCGGCAAACTGGCGCAGTTCTGGCGCGAGCAGGGCATCCGCCCGATGCTGGTCGCGGGCGATACGTTCCGCGCCGCGGCGGTGGAGCAGTTGCAGGTCTGGGGCGAGCGCACCGGCTGCCCGGTGATCGCCGGCCCGCCCAACGCGGATGCCGCCGGCCTCGCGTTCGACGCGCTGACCCGCGCCCAGGCCGAACAGGCGGACGTGCTGCTGATCGATACCGCCGGGCGGCTGCACAACAAATCCGTGCTGATGGAAGAACTCGCCAAGATCATCCGCGTGATGCGCAAGCAGGACCCGACCGCGCCGCACTCGGTGCTGCTGGTGCTGGATGCCACCACCGGACAGAACGCGATCCAGCAGGTGAAGGTGTTCAAGGAGCTGGTCGCGGTCACCGGCCTGATCGTCACCAAGCTGGACGGCAGCGCCCGCGGCGGCATCGTGGTGGCGCTGGCGGAAAGCTTCGGGCTGCCGGTCCACGCCGTCGGCGTCGGCGAACAAGCCGCCGACCTGCGGCCGTTCAACGCCATGGACTTCGCACGCGGGTTGGTGGGGTCGTGACGTAAGGCAGCAAGGCCAAGGGGCGCTGCCCCTTGGAACCCCGCCAGGGGACTGGTCCCCTGGACCCCTCGGACGGCTTCGCCAGGAAGGGGGCGCTACTCGGACCAACGAGAGGGCACGGTTGCGCCCCCTTCCTGGCGAAGCCATTGGATGGGTTCCAAGGGGTCACCCCTTGGTGGGGGTCCAGGGGGCAGCGCCCCCTGGCCTTCCTTCCTTTCATCACAACCCCACCCGCCGCTTGCGTGCCCGCGCGAATCCCGCCAAGTGGCGGGCATGACCCATGATGCCCTTGCCCGTCCGACGTTGGCGCGCTGGCTGACCGGCCCGCGCGTCGCCGGGTTGCCGGCGCCGTTGATCGGCGGCCCGGCGCCGCTGCTGTCGTTCGAGTTCTTTCCTCCCCGCACGGAAGCGCTGGAGGCCCAGCTTTGGACCTGCATCCGCCGGCTGGAGCCGCTGCATCCGCGCTTCGTTTCCGTGACCTATGGCGCGGGCGGGTCCACCCACGCGCGCACCCATGCCACGGTCGCGCGCATTCTGGCCGAGACCACGCTGACCCCGGCCGCGCATCTCACCTGCATCGGCGCGTCCCGCGCCGAGGTGGATGCGGTCGCCGCGCGCTACTGGGAAGCGGGCGTGCGCCACATCGTCGCGCTACGGGGCGATCCGCCGCCGGGGGAAGCCTACATCCCGCACCCCGACGGCTATCGCTACGCGGCCGATCTGGTTGCCGGGCTGCGCAAGGTCGCGGCGTTCGAGATTTCGGTCGCCGCCTATCCGGAAACCCATCCGCAGGCGCTGAGCCCCGAGGCCGATCTCGACAACCTCAAGCGCAAGCTCGATGCCGGGGCGACGCGGGCGATCACCCAGTATTTCTTCGATGCCGGGGTCTATCTGCGCTTCCTGGATCGGTGCCTCGCCGCCGGCATCACCGCGCCGATCGTGCCGGGGATCATGCCGGTCTCCAATTTCGCGCAGGCGGCGCGGTTCAGCGCGCAGTGCGGGGCCAGCGTGCCGGACTGGCTGGCCCGGATGTTCGAGGGTACCGAGGACGATCCGGACATCCGCCGCATGGTAGCGGTGGTGGCCGCCGCCGAGCAGGTGCGGTTGCTGCAGGCCAATGGCGTGGACGAGTTCCATTTCTACACGCTGAACCGGCCGGAACTGACCTACGCGATCGCGCATATCCTCGGCGTGCGGCCGAAGGCGGGGTGACTGCGGGGATGCTCCCGCTCAGCGCGGGCCCCAGGCGGCGGAGCCGCGCGGGGCCGGCGCCCCGCGCAGCAGCCCCTCGGTGCTGAGGTCATCGTCGCGCTCGGGCCAATGGATGCCGTAGCCGCCGCCGGCGATCTCCCAGCGGGTCCGCGCCGCCGGCGAAGCCGCGGCCAGGCGGGGAAACCAAGCGAGCGGAACGGTGATCGTGCGTCCATCCATCAGCGCGACGGAGAGTTCGTCCTCGGTCACCGTCACGTCGCGCACGCGGGTATCAGCCGTTTCGGCTTTGGTCGAAGAAGTCACGCCACGCCTCCAACAGACGCTGCCGATGGAGTCGCACCAGACGGATCACCTCGCCCCCGTCTTTGGCGCCCGGATCTCTCGCGCCGAAGCCCGCGCTGCCCGCGATCGCCGGCGGATCGAGCCAGACCTTCGCCGTCGCGCCGCCGCCATCGACATGGACATGAGCCGGCTCCCCCGGCTCATGGCTGTAGAAATACACCCGGAAGCCTGCGGAGCGAAATATCGTCGAAGCCTGCGGAGCGAAATATGGTCGGGATGGTCCGCCCTCCGCGGAGATGGGTTTCGCCATGAGCCGGTCGCGGCGTGCGCCAGCAAGCCGCGGCCCCCGGGGCAACCGCGCGGGATTGATGCTATGTGTGTCGGATGACCGAATACCTAACGCGCCTCAACGCGGAGCAGCGCGCCGCCGTCGAAACGCTGGACGGGCCGCTGCTGGTGCTCGCCGGCGCGGGCACCGGCAAGACCCGTGTGCTCACCACCCGCTTC
>JAJZVS010000316.1 GCA_021845555.1 Pseudomonadota bacterium | reverse complement strand
TCCACCCGGCCCGGCCGGCTCCGCTTGGTGCGGCGGCCTATAGCACGCCGATCAGGCGCGCGGCGGCGGTGCCCCGGTGCGCGCCCTCGCATAGCGCCGCTCCCCGGTGACCGGGTTGAACCAGACGTCCACGGTGGCCCCGCTGGCAGGATCGCGGAACCGCTCTCCGGTCCCTTCCCAGCCGGGCCCGGGCGCATCCTCGGCGATGCGCTTGTAGCGCGCCCGCTCGAACAAGGTACCGAGCAGCAACAGCGCGCCGAACACCGCCATCGGCGCCGCCGCCGCGGCGTTGCCGAGGACCAGGCTGAGCACCGCGCCGCCCAGCAGCAGCCCGGCGAGCGCGATCACCACCGCACGGAGCATCGCCAGTTCAGCCGGCTTCCAGCACCACGGCGGTGCCGTAGGCGACGATCTCGCTCATGGTCTGGCCGATCTCCGAGGAATCGAAGCGCAGCGTCAGGATGCCGTTCGCGCCCATCAGCTGCGCGTTGTCGATCAGCCGATCGACTGCATGCTTGCGGGCCTCCTCGAGCATCTGCGTGTACTCGGTGATCTCTCCCCCCACCAGGGAACGCAGGCCGGCAGCGATGTTGCCGCCGAGGCCGCGCGAACGCACCACCACCCCGAAGCATTGGCCCAGAGTGCGGATCACCCGCTGCCCGGCGACGGTCTCCGACGTGACCACGATCATGTCTTTTGCCTTTCGTTGCTGACGCCCGCGCATAGTGCATGCGAAGCGTCGCGGAATGGTTGCAACGCCGGCTTGCGCCGGCCCGGCGCCGCTGCCACTTACCGCCGCCATGAACGCCACGCCCCCGCATGTCCTGACCCTGATCGCCGATCCCGCCACCGCCCCGCTCACCGCGCCCCTGCTGGCGCGGGTGCGGGAGGCGGTGGGCGGCGGCGAACCTGTTCTGCTCTCGCCCGGGGAAGCAGCGGATATCCCGCTGCCGGAGCTGCCGGATCCCGCGGTGCTGGCGGCGGCGCTGGCGGGCGCGCCGATCGACGCCATCGCCCTGCCGGCGGCCGGGCGGCGCAAACGTCTGCTGATCGCCGACATGGACAGCACCATCGTGACCGGGGAGACGCTGGACGAACTCGCCGATTTCGCTGGGCTGAAGGCGCAGATCGCCGCCATCACCGTGCGCAGCATGAACGGCGAGATCGATTTCGCCGCCGCGCTGCGCGAGCGGGTCGGCATGCTGCGCGGCCTGAAGCTGGAGGCCCTGGAAGCGACCTGGGCGCGCATGCGCCTCACGCCCGGCGCGCGCGAACTGGTGGCGACGATGCGTGCCCATGGGGCGCTCACAGCGCTGGTGTCCGGCGGGTTCACCTTTTTCACCGGCAAGGTGGCCGCGCTCGTGGGCTTCGACCTGCACCGCTCGAACGTGCTGGAGCACGACGGAACCGCGCTGACCGGCACGGTGGCCGAGCCGATCCTCGACCGCGACGCCAAGCTCGCCACGCTGCGAGCGCTGTGCGTGGCGCATGGGCTGGCGGAGGAGGAAACGCTGGCGGTGGGCGACGGGGCGAACGACCTGGCGATGCTGCGCGCGGCCGGCCTCGGCGTGGCGTTCCGCGCCAAGCCGGTGGTGGCGGCCGAGGCGCGGGCGCGGGTGGAGCACAGCTCGCTGCGCGCCCTCCTGTTCGCACAGGGCTACCGCGCCGAGGAGATCGTTTCCGTGCCGCCCGGCGCCTGACGCGGAGCGACGGGTTCGAACAGCCGCAGTTTTGGGCGCGCCGGGCCCGACCCCGACCAGAAATCCGGGGCTTCCGCAAAGCCCCGCACGGCGAAGGCGGCGCGCAGACGGCGCCGGGCGGCGCGGCTGGCGGCGTCCACCGACAGCGCCGCCAGCACGACGCGGGGATAGCCGGCCGCCGCGCGGCGCAGGGCGGCGGCGGTCCCGGAACTGTCCGCCACCAGCACATGCAGCCAGGGCGGCGCCTCGATCAGGAACGGTCCCACCGCGCCCACGCCGTCGTTGCCGCGCGCCAGCACGACGAGACCCGACCGCCCGGCCAGGCGCGCCGCGGCCGCCGCGGTGGCTCGCGCCGGCTGCATCGTCTCCGGCCGCAACAGCAACCCCGCCAGGGCCAGGGCCTGCACCGCTGCCACGCCTGCGCCGATCGCGCGCCCGGCGCTTCGGGGCAGGGAGCCGAGCGCGCCGGCCAGCAGCAACCCCAGGAACGGCGTGGCGAAGGCAAGGTAGCGCAGCTCGATCGGCGTGCTGTCGAACACCAGGCCGAGTGCCAGCAACCCCACCGGCGGCGCCAGCGCCGCCAGCCCGAGCAGCAACCGCGCCCGAGCCGCCCCGGCCCGCCGCCAGCGCGCCCGGATCAGCCCTGCGAGCCCCACCAGCAACAACGCCAGCGCGCCGGCCAGCACGGCCCGCCCCGCACCCGGCAGATAGAGCGGCAGGCCGCCGAACACGGCGCCGGCGCCGTCGCGGGCCAGCAGCCGCAGGCCGGGCAGCCAGTGGAACGCGGGGAACTGGCCGGCGCGGCTGTCACGCTGGGCGAGGAAGAACCAGAGTCCGGCCGGCAGCCAGGGCAGCAGACCCGCCAGATAGGCGTCCGGGCGGTCCTTCGGGGCGGGGCCGCATCGGCGGGCATCGAACCTGGCGAACAACAGCCAGATACCGACGGCGGCGGCCTGGAAGGCGGCCAGGTAATTGGCGAAACAGGCCGCCCCCAGGACGCACCCGGCGGCGGCAGCGCGCGCGGGCCGCCCGCGCGCACCGAGCGCCAGCCAGACGCCGGCCAGCACCAGCGCCTCGGCAAGGGCGAAATCGCGCGCGATCGCCCCGGTATAGGCGAACCCGTAACAGCCGAGGGTGAACGCCATCGCCGCCGCGGGCGGGATCGCCGCCTGGGCGGCGATCGCCCCCACCAGCACCAGCGCCGCCAGCGCGCAGCCCACCGAAAGCAGCCGCAGGCCGAACAGCCCCCCGCCCACCACCCGCCGCCACAACGCCAGGGCCCAGAAATAGAGCGGCGGATGCACGTCCGTCCGCCGCAGCGCGCGCGCGATCGCCGGCAGGCTGGCGTGGCCGGCCAGCACGGTCCGGATCGCCCCGGCCCGGAACGGTGTCGCCGGCCAGGCTGGGCGCGGCGTGCCGGCGAGCAGGAACAGGCTGTAGGCCTCGTCGTACTCTGCGCCGCGCAGCGCCGCCGCCGCGGACAGCAGCGCCGCCCCGAACATCAGAACCAACAACCGAAGGCGCATGCTCCGCACCGCGCGAGCCTGGCCGGGAGGGATTGAAAAAGCGTTACGCGGGCCGGCCCCAAGGCTATGACGTCGCCATGCACGTTCCGCCGCCCCGCCGTGGATGACACCGCCCATCGCGGCACGTTCCCCTCCGCTTGCGGGAGAGGGACGGAGGTTTCCCGGACCTGGGCGCTACCCGATCCGTCGCAACATGCGCGCATTGCCGGTCCGGCGGGCAAAGCCGCGGCCGACCAGGTACCAATGGACGAAGAATGCCTCCGCCAGCAGCCCCGGCAGGCGCAGGGCCGCGGCCTGGCGCGCCTCCGCCGCGCACAGGCGATGCGGCAGAGCCAGGCCATGCGCCATCAGCCGGACCCGGGCCAGATGGACCCGGCTGCTCACCAGCAGGGCCGGCGCGCCGGCGATGGCAAACCCGGCGCGATAGCAGCGCAGGTTCTCCAGCGTGTGGCGGGAGCGGTCCTCGATGCGGATCGCCGCCTCCGGCACGCCGCGGGCGAGCAGCCACGCGCGCCCCGCCGCGGCCTCGCTCGCCGCGGCGCCGCGGGCGCGCCCGCCGAGCACCACGATCTCCGCCGGCCCGGCTTCCCGCCACAACGCCAGGGCGCGGGCCAACCGGGCCTGGAAGATGACGCCCGGCCGGCCGCGCGCGTCCAGCCGGCGGCCCAGCACAACGATCTGCCGCGCGGGAAGTGGCGTGGCGGGAGTTGTCGTGGCGGGCGGCGCGGCGTCCGGCTGGAGGAGACCAGGCGCGGTCCAGCCGACGTGCAGCACGCGCGCCAGCACGGCCAACAGCGACAATCCGCCGGTGGCGGCAATCGCCAGCAGCGACAACACCAGCGTGGCGGCGCCGTCCGGGCCGAGGATCGCCCCCGCCTCCCCGCCCTCCGCCTGTTCCCGCGCGCCCCTCATGGCCCCGCCCTATAACGCGCCCGCGGGCCCGCGCGACAGGGACCCACCGCCCGCGCGTGACAGCGCCCCCGCGCCAGCGCGCCAAAGCGACCCATTCCCCGCGCGCCACAGCGACCCATTCCCCGCGCGCCACAGCGACCCATTCCCCGCGCGCCACAGCGCGACGCTCTTCGCAGCCGTCACAGCGCGCTACGCCGGGTGCGGCCCGGCGGCGCGGCGCTACGTCGCCGCCAAGCTGCGGCGCGATCCGGTACACCACGCGGTGCTGGCGCTGGCGGCCACGGAGGCGTTCGGGGACGTG
>JAJZVS010000315.1 GCA_021845555.1 Pseudomonadota bacterium | reverse complement strand
GCCTGCAACTGAGCGTTCTCCCGATCCGCCACCAGCCCGGCGGTGATCTGCCGCAACGCCTTGAGATCGGGCGGGGTCGGCGCCGGCGGCACCGTGGCGAGGTTGGGGTAGGGCCGGTTCTCGCCCGGCAGCGGTCCCTTCTGCTGGGCGATCACCCCGCCTTCCCGCTTGTGGAACCAGCCGGCCGGATCGAGCGTCCCGCACCCCCCCAGCAGCGCGGCCAGCGCCAGCGCGGCTGCGGCGCGCCCGGCCCAGCCGCCGGCCGGCGCCGGATCATGCCGCGCCCGGCGCCCGGCCATGGTCCCGGCCGGCCGGGCCTCCGGGCGCATGGCTTGAACCCGTGCTTCGTGCCGCATAGGTTGCGCGCCCATCTCATCCCTCGTCATCGGTTTTTACGCCTTCGCCGCGATCAGAGGGCCGATGTAGCTGCCCCCGCCGCCTTCGGAAAGGATGCCCCCCATGGCTTCGACGGAAACCCCCGACCCCGCCGGCTTCAAGCTGCCGGATCCGGAGGTCGTCGGCCGCTCCATGGCCGACATCGCCGAACGCTCCCAGCGCCTGGTGGCCGAGTGGCTGAAGCGCCAGTCCCCGTCCGGCGGTTCGTCCGGCGGCTCGTCCGATCCGCTGAATATAGGCAGCGCCTTCCTGGAAATGACCACCAGGATGATGACCAACCCGGTCGGCCTCGTGCACGCGCAGCTCGGCTTCTGGCAGGATTACCTCACGCTCTGGCAGAATACCGCCAAGCGGATGATGGGCCTGGAAGCCCCGGCCGTGATCGACGCCCCCAGCACCGACCGCCGCTTCAAGGACGACGCCTGGCGGGACAACGAGGTGTTCGACTTCGTCAAGCAATCCTACCTGCTGTCCGCCCGCTACGTGCAGGACGTGGTCAAGCAGGTGGACGGGATGGATCCCAAGACCGCGCAGAAGGTGGATTTCTACTCCCGCCAGTTCATCGACGCGATGAGCCCGTCCAACTTCGTGCTCACCAACCCCGAGGTGCTGCGCAAGACCGCCGAAACCGGCGGGGAGAACCTGCTCAAGGGCCTGTCGAACCTGCTGGGCGATCTCGAACGCGGCAAGGGCAAGCTGCACATCAAGATGACCGACATGGACGCCTTCCGCATGGGGGAGAACATCGCCGTCTCCCCCGGCAAGGTGATCTTCCAGAACGATCTGATGCAGCTGATCCAGTACGATCCGACCACGCCGGACGTGCTGAAGCGCCCGCTGCTGATCGCCCCGCCGTGGATCAACAAGTTCTACATCCTCGACCTGCGGCCGAAGAACAGCCTGGTGCGCTGGGCCGTTTCCCAGGGCCACACCGTGTTCATGATCTCCTGGGTCAATCCGGACGAGAAGCTGGCCGAGAAGGGCTTCGAGGACTACATGAACGAAGGCTACCTCGCCGCGCTCGATGCGATCGAGCAGGCCACCGGCGAACGCGAGGTGAACGCCATCGGCTACTGCCTGGGCGGCACGCTGCTGGGTTCCACGCTCGCCTACATGGCGGCGAAGCGGGACGACCGGATCAAGTCGGCGACGTTCTTCGTCAGCATGCTCGATTTCGCGGAAGCCGGCGAACTCGGCGTGTTCATCGACGAGGAGCAGCTGAAGGCGCTGGAAGAGAAGATGAACCAGCGCGGCTATCTCGAGGGCAGCGAGATGGCCACCACCTTCAACATGCTGCGCGCCAACGACCTGATCTGGTCGTTCGTGGTGAACAACTACCTGCTCGGCAACGATCCGTTCCCGTTCGACCTGCTCTACTGGAACGCCGATTCCACCCGCATGCCGGCGCGCATGCACAGTTTCTACCTGCGCAAGATGTACCAGGAGAACCTGCTGAAGGATCCCGGCGGCATCAGCCTGAACGGCGTGCCGATCGACCTCGGCAAGATCAAGGTCCCGGCCTATTTCCTGTCCACAAGGGAAGACCACATCGCCCCCTGGCGCAGCACCTATCGCGGCACGCAGCTGCTGGGCGGGCCGAAGCGGTTCGTGCTGGCCGCCTCGGGCCATATCGCCGGCGTGGTGAACCCGCCGGAGGGCGGCAAATACAGCCATTGGATCAACCCGGACCTGCCGCCGACGGCGGAGGACTGGCTCGCCGGCGCGACCGAGATCGCCGGCTCCTGGTGGCCCGACTGGCACCGCTGGATCAGCGCGCTGGCGCCCGCGAAGGTGCCCGCGCGCACGCCCGGCGACGGCAAGCTGCGTCCGCTCGAGGACGCGCCCGGCAGCTACGTCGCCGTGCGGCTGGTCTGAGCCGGCCGTTGTCACGCCCCGGCCCTTTGCCGGCCGGGCAGTTCCCGTTGCCGAACCACCGGAGAGTCCCCGCGTGAGTGCGCCTTTGTCGCCCCCTGCCCCCGGCCAGGCCGTCAAACCGACCGGGACCGGCGCCACCCGCGCGCCGGAGATCGCCTGGCGCGTCGCCTTCGCGGCAACCGCGGCGCTGCCGCTGGTGCTGATCTATTCCCGTGCGATCGGCGACGGGTTGCTGTCACTGGTCGCGGTGCTGTTCCTGGCGGTGCGCATCCGCACACCCAGCATGACGGAGACGCGCTTCGGCTGGGCGCGCACACCCTGGACCGCGCTCGCGCTGGTCTTCTGGGCCTGGCAGATCGTCACCAGCCTGCATGCCGGCAACCTCCACGCGATCGTCGAATCGCTGGTGTTCGTGCGGTTGTTCGTCTTCATCGCGGCGATGGAGTTCTGGGTGCTGGCGACGCCCGCGGCGCGGCGCTGGTTCGCGCGCGCCCTCGCGCTGACCGCGCTCTGGGTGCTGGCGGAGTGCTGGCAGCAGATCGTCACCGGCACCAACATGTTCGGCGATCCGCGCTGGGTGGCCGGGGAGGTGACCGGACCGTTCTGGTCCCCGCGCGCCGGCTCCACCTGGCAGATGCTCGCGCTCCCGGCCTTCCTGCCGGCGATCGCCTGGGCGCTGGAACGGGAGGGCCGCCGGACGCGCCTGTTCGGCGTGGCGGGTCTCGTGCTGCTGGTGGCCACCCAGGTGCTGATCACGCAGCGGATGCCGACGCTGCTGCTGGGCCTCAGCCTGGTGGTGACCGGGCTGATGCTGCCGCGCTTCCGCCGCCCGCTGCTGGTGGCCGTGCTCGGCGGGGCGGTCGCGCTCGCTTTGGCGCCGCTCATTTCCCCGGCCACCTGGACCCGCTTCGTGCTGGAGTTCACCCAGCAGATGGAGCATTTCCGCGCCACCCAGTATGCGCAGCTGTTCATGCGCGCGGGGGTGATGATCGCCGCGCACCCCTGGTTCGGCCTCGGCTTCGACGGGTTCCGCGCGCACTGCCTGGAGCCGCAATACCTGCACAACCTGTCGTGGATCAGCATTCCCGATCCGGCCAGCGCGAACGGCTGCTCGATCCACCCGCACAACTACTACCTGCAGGCGGCGACCAATGCCGGGCTGCCGGGGCTGGCGCTGTTCGCCGCGCTGGGGCTTGCATGGCTCTGGCGGTTCGGCCGGGGCGCGGTAGCGTCCCCGCAGCGGGTGGCGCTGTTCGCGTTCCTGGTTACGGTGCTGTGGCCGATCACCTCGGCCACCTCGTTCTACACCCTGCCGAATGCCGGCTTCGCCTTCGTGCTGATCGGCTGGGGCCTGGCGGAGGCGCGGGCGGGGTCGGCGCATGCGCCGCGGACGATGTCGGCGCAGGCGCCGCGGACGATGTCGGCGCAGGCGCCGCGGACGATGTCGGCGCAAGCGCCGCGGGCGATGTCGGCGCAGGCGCCGCGGGCGATGTCTGCGTAGCCGCGGCAGGCTGGGGCGGCACGCCGTGCCGCCCCGACCCTGAGGGTCGTCACCCCGCCTTATCGAGCGCCTGCGCCAGATCGGCGATGATATCGTCGCTGTGCTCGATGCCGATCGACAGCCGCACGTAGCCCGGCGTGGTGCCGGTCGCGAGCTGTTCCTCGGGCGAGAGCTGCGAATGCGTGGTGCTGGCGGGATGGATCGCCAGGCTGCGCGAATCGCCGATATTCGCCACGTGGTAGAACATCTTCAGCGCGTCGATGAAGGCGCGCCCGGCCTCCGCCCCGCCCTTGAGCTCGATGCCCATCAGCCCGCCGTGGCCGTTGCGCAGATACTGCGCCGTGCGCGCGGCACCGAAGCCGGTGTGGTGCGCCGGATGGATCACGCGCGCCACCTCCTTCCGTCCGGCCAGGTAGTTCGCCACCTTGAGCGCGTTCTCGCTGTGGGCGCGCATGCGCAAGGGCAGCGTCTCGATCCCCTGGATCAGCAGGAAAGCGCTGAACGGGCTGAGCGCGGCGCCGAGATCGCGCAGCAAGGTGACCCGCATCTTCAGGATATAGGCGATCGGCCCGAGCGGCTTCACCGCCTGCGACCACACCGCGCCGTGGTAGCTGGGGTCGGGCGTGTTCAGCGCCGGCTGGCGGGCGGGATGCGCTTCCCAGTCGAAATTGCC
>JAJZVS010000314.1 GCA_021845555.1 Pseudomonadota bacterium | reverse complement strand
CTTCGACGGGGGCAGTTGCCCACCCACGCCGCCTGCCAGCTACCGGGCCAACCGACCATTGCCCGGGTGGGACTTCCACCCACAAGGTGATTGCACCCTTCGGGGCGCACCAGATGCACGCGGATGCACGCAGATGGACCGTGCCGGAACGATCGTACCGGGCGCCTGCGCCGCGGTGCGAGGCGGGTCGGGGTCGTCAAGTAGGGACGCAGGGGCTGACGCAGGGGCTGAAGTCTGCCTGCCGCCGGAGCGGACACCGTCGCTGTCGAACCCAGTTTGCCATGCGCGCAACATGGTACCGACCGCTCTTGTGTCACGGGTGTTGATCGCGGCTTCGCCGCGCGAGCCCGCGCCTGGTGACGCCGCGACACCTCAAACCGCGCCGCATGCGTCCTGACGACGTCAGGCGTCAGGGGAGGTCAGCGCGCGGCTTTCGCTCCCCGCCGCGGCCAGCGCGGCACGCAGGCGGCGCAGGTTCGGATCGAGCCGGCGCCCCGCCGCGGTGATGAAGCGCCCGCCCAGCAGCCGGTCGAAGAACCGCAGCCCCACGGCGGGATCCACCGCCGTGCCGCGCTCGGCGGCCAGGCGGGCGTCCTGCACGCGCTGGCTCGCGCGGGTCAGCCCGGCCGAGGTCAGCACGTCCGCGTCGGCCAGCACCGCGGTCGCGAGCAGCACGCGGGGGCGGGCGCGCAAGCGTTCCGGGTCGTCCTCCGGCCCGGTCGCGCGGGCGGGCGAGGCTCCCTCTCCCAGCACCGCATCGTGCAGCGCCGTCAGCCCGGCGCGGCGGGCGATGTCGGTCTGGCGCACCATCGCCACCAGCGCCGCGATCCGCGCCGGCGCCAGCCCGGCACGCCGCGCCACCGGCAGGATCAGGCCGAGCGAGCGATCCTCCAGCAGGCAGGGAATGGTGCGCCGCCGTCCGTCCGCGCCCGCGCGCGCGTTGGTGCCGCCGTCATGGCCGAGGTCGTGGACGGTGGCGGCGAGGAACAGCAGCGCGCGCTCCCCGGCGCTCAGCCGCGGGGTGGCGGCGGCGAGCCAGATGGCGTTGGCCACGACTTCGCGCGTGTGACGGAGATCGTGGAAGCGGGGCGCGGGCGTGGCGGCGGCGAGCACCGCGGCGACCATCGCCGCGCGGCGCTCCGGCGCCTCGGGCGCCATGCCGATCCCGTCATAGGCCGCGGCCAGCAGGCCGGGCAGGCTGGGCCGGCCGGTGCGGGCCATGCGCCGGTGCGCCGCCGCGATCGCACGGCCGGTCTCCGCCGCGCCGAGCGCGGGATCGAAGCGGAACGGCAGCGCGGACGGATCGGGCGCGGGTTCCGTGGCCAGGCGCGGCAACAGACGGCGGAACGCCGCCGCGACATCCCCGGGGCGGCGGACCGCCGCCGGCGGATCGAGCGTCGCCATCGCGGCACGGAGCTCGGCGGCCACGGCTTCCATCGTTGGCGTCTCCCTGCGGGCTGGCACCGAGCGAACGGATCGTTGGGCCGTCCGTGGCGCCGTTCGTGGCGCCGTCCCCCGGGCTCCGGCCGCTGTCCAGTGCCGCCGGAGGGGCAATCATGGCACAGGACGCGGTCCGTGCCAGCCGCGACCCGGAACGCCAGGAGCCATCGAACCTGCCCGGGCACGCCGCGAACCCGGCCGAGATTCCCGTTTCTCTTGCCATCGATGTGACCTATCATGACATTTATCAACCAAGGGAGGCTGTCGTGTCGGACTTCCTGTCGTTCGAGACTTTCATCGCGCCGAAGATCATCCGCATCGTGTTCCTGATCGGCCTGGTGCTGATCGCGATCGGCGTCACGGTGCGGGTGATCGTTGGTCTGGTGCATCTGGAGCTGATCGCCGGGGTGATCCTGCCGCTGATCGCCGCAATACTGGCGGCGGTGGGGTGGCGGATCTACTGCGAGCTGGTGCTGGTGTTCTTCGACATGCGCGACAAGCTGGCCGAGATCGCGAAGAAGCCGTAGCGCCTCTCCCAGGGGGGCGCCCGGCCGCGTGGGTGTTGCCCGAGGGGGGCCTTCTGGCGGCGCAGCGGTGGGTTGTGTCTCCGGCCCGCCTGGCTTAGACAGGCGGCGCCGACAGGTTGCCTCGTCCCGTTCGTCTAGAGGCCCAGGACGCCGCCCTCTCACGGCGGCAACAGGGGTTCGAATCCCCTACGGGACGCCAAAACCCACGAAGGCAGGCGGCCCCCCGATCACATCGGCACCTGCCTGCGCCTGCGAATGCGCTGGACCACGGGGCTGCTCCCGGACCCGCGGCTTCGGCCCGATCCGCCTCACGCGGGCGTCAGAGCCGGCACCGGCGCGGGCGCGCGCAGGGTCGGCAGTTCGTCGCGCAGCAGGGTTTCCTTCGCCAGCAGCAGTTCCGCCCCCTCGTGCAGTTCCGCCTTGTGCAGGGTCAGCAACCGCACCGCCGTATCGAACGCCGTGCTGATGAGCTCGCGGATCGCGCGGTCGATCTCCCGCGCGGTTTCCTCGCTGTAGTCGTGGCGGGCCGGCTCGGCCATCGCACCGAGCAGCCCGGGGCGCCGCTGGTCGTAGGCGATCTGGCCGAGTTTCTCCGACATGCCGAAGCGGGTCACCATGTTGCGCGCGATGTCGGTGGCCTTGTCGATGTCGTCCACCGCGCCGGTGGAGATGTCGTCGAACGTCAGCGCCTCCGCCGCCCGCCCGCCCAGCAGCACCGCCATCTTGCTCTTGAGTTCGCCGCGATTGAGCAGGAAGCGGTCGTCGATCGGCCGCTGCATCGTATAGCCCAGTGCGCTAATGCCGCGCGGGATGATGGAGATTTTGTGGATCGGGTCCATCCCCGGCAACGCCATCGCCACCAGCGCGTGGCCCATCTCGTGATACGCCACCACGCGACGCTCGGAAGGGATCAGCAGCCGGTTCTTCTTCTCGAGACCCGCGACGATGCGTTCGAAGGCGAGCGTGAAATCGGCCATCGCCACGGCTAAGGCATTGCGCCGCGTGGCCTGCAGGGCGGCCTCGTTCACCAGGTTGGCGAGATCGGCGCCGGAGAAGCCCGGCGTGAGGGCGGCGATCTGGACCGGATCCACATCCGGACCGAGCGTCACCTTCTTCAGATGGATATGCAGGATGGCGATCCGCCCCAGCCGGTCCGGCCGATCGACCAGCACCTGCCGATCGAGCCGGCCGGCGCGCAGCAGCGCCGGATCGAGCACTTCCGGGCGGTTGGTAGCGCCGATCAGCACGATCCCGGTCTGCGGGTCGAAGCCGTCCAGTTCCATCAGCAACTGGTTGAGCGTCTGCTCCTTCTCGTCATGGCCGCCGGCGAACGGGCCGCTGCCGCGGGCGCGGCCGAGCGCGTCGAGCTCGTCGATGAAGATGATGCAGGGCGCGACCTTGCGCGCCTGCTCGAACAGGTCGCGCA
Organism: Pseudomonadota bacterium; assembly: GCA_021845555.1. Lineage (GTDB taxonomy): Bacteria > Pseudomonadota > Alphaproteobacteria > Acetobacterales > Acetobacteraceae > JAJZVS01. The sequence goes on along the minus strand of JAJZVS010000314.1, from coordinate 1,057 downwards.
CCCGGGCCGCACCGACGCCCACGAACATCTCCACGAACTCGGATCCGCTGATGGAGAAGAACGGCACCTTCGCCTCGCCGGCCACCGCGCGGGCGAGCAATGTCTTGCCGGTGCCGGGCGGCCCGACCAGCAGGATGCCCTTGGGGATCCGCGCGCCCAGGCGTGCATGCAGCTTGGGCTCCTTGAGGAACTCGACGACTTCTTCCAGCTCCTCCTCGGCCTCGTCCACGCCGGCCACGTCGGAGAACTTCACGTTGGTGTCCTTCTCGACGAAGATCTTGGCCTTGCTTTTGCCGATCTGCATCAGGCCGCCGATACCCTGCTGGCCGCCGAAGCGCCGCATCACGAACATCCAGATGGCAAAAAACGCGACCGCCGGAATGATCCAACCGAGGATGTCGCCGATCATGTGGTTCGGCACCACCCCGGTCACGGTCACATGATACTTGTCGAGCAGCGCCGCGGTTTCCTGGGAAACGCGGGTGGTGGTGTAGCTCTTGGCGCCTTTGGCCACCGGCGTCTTCGGCGTTCCTTCCAGGTGGTGCGGCGTGACCGTGACGGCGGCAATCTTGCCGCTGTCGAGCAGCTGGATGAACCGGCTGTAGGACACGTCCTCCGGCCCCTGGTGCGGCAGGAGCAAGGTCTGGATCGCGAGGATGCCGAGGAAGGCAGCAATCGCGTACCACAGGTTGAAGTGCATCTTCTTGTTCACGCGCCGCCTCCAAGGGGATCTGCGAGTCAGCAGCCAGCGAAAGAGAGCACCATGTCCGCCGCGGCGCACACCCAATCTCAGCGCCCGGCGACTGATGCGAAAAGCTCCGCACGTTCAATCATCGGCCTCCCGCGAGCGTGTCGCCCGCGGCACGCCGCTTCCGGAGCCAGCCGGAGAACCCCGCTCCCGCGGCCCGGGGTCTATCCGGCCGCAGGGGTCGCGATCGCGGCGTCGATCCGCCGCAGCGTCTGGCCGCGATCGCCTGCCCCGAGCGCCTGCCGCGCCGCGCCGATGTCGGCAACCAGACGGCTCCGGCTCTGCGTGCCGGTCTGGCCTTGCGGCACC
>JAJZVS010000313.1 GCA_021845555.1 Pseudomonadota bacterium | reverse complement strand
TCGAGCAGCGCGAGCGCCCCATAGGGCCGGCCAAACACATGCGCGTGCACCGTGATGTCGAGGCACGCCGCCGGGCTGCCGAGCCGCGGCCAGCCCTCCAGGATCGCGCCCAAGGTGCGCGCGAAGGCGGCGGGCTCGTTGCCGTAGCGCACATAGAGCGGCATGTCGTTCACCTCCATGGTGAACGGCATCCCCAGGATGCGGCCCGCCGGCGTCTCGATCCAATACGGCAGGTCCTGGTCGAACATGTCCGCGTGCCAGGCGAAGCCGGCCCCGGCGAGCAGGCGGGAAGTGTCCGCGCTCGGCGTGCAGCGCGGGCTGAGCCAGCCGAGCGGCGCGGTCCCGGCGGCGGCGGCCAGCACGTCGCGGCAGGCGGCGATGTCGGCCGATTCCTGCTCGGGCGTGAGAGAGACCGGCAGCGTGCCCTGGCTCCAGCCATGCGCCGCCACCGCGTGGCCGCGCGCGGCGATCGCGCGCACCAGATCGGGATAGCGCTCGGCCACCACGCCGCTGGTGTAGAACGTGGCGCGCAGCCCCGCCTGGTCGATCAGGTCGAGGATGCGCCAGGCCCCCACCTTGGCGCCGTATTCGGCCCAGGAGCGCGCCTGCAGATCGACCACGCCCGGGCGCAGCACATTGCCCATCGGTCCGACGCCGGGCGCCGATCCTTCGGCCCAGCCCTCCAGCATCACGCTGAGCGAGACCGCCAGCGGGCGATCCGCCGGCCAGCCGGGCGGGGTGTTCGCGGTCATGCCGGCAGGGTCCAGTCGAGGAAGTCGCACAATCCGCGCCCCATCACCCATTCCTTGTCGGTGGCGGAAAGAAACGGCAGTTCTTCCGTGAACAGCGCGATCGCCTCCCGGTAGGTGCAGGGCAGGCGGGTCAGGTCGGTGCCCCAGAACATGCGCCGCGGCCCGAAGGCGTCGAACGCCTGGCGGATGTAGCCATGGATGGAACGGAACGGATAGGCGTCGGTCGTGTAGCAGGGCAGGGCGGAGGCCTTCACCGCGACGTTGGGGTGGCGCGCGATGCGCAGCAGGTCGGGCAGGTCGACGAACGCCGCCGCGTCCTTCTCCCGCCGCAACTCCATGTGGTCGAGCACCAGTTTCAGCTCGGGGTAGCGTTCCGCCAGGCGATCGAGCGCCGCCAGATGGCCGGGGGCGAAGATCATCACCGGCAGCGCATGGCGCACGCAGCCCTGCCACAGCCACTCGGCGCTGTCGTCGTAGAGCCAGGTCATGGCCGGGCGGTAGATCAGGCGCAGGCCGAGCATGCCGGGCTGCGCGCGCCAGGCGGGCAGGCGCTCGGCGTTGGCCGGATCGATCGCGAGCCGTCCCATCACGGCGAAACGATCCGGATGCGCCGCGGCGGCTTCCAGCGCGAGGTCGTTATAGTCGCCTTCCCACGACGGCGGCACGATCACCACGCGATCGACGCCGGCCTCATCCGCGGCCGCGAGCAGCTTGGCGGCGGTGAACGGCTCCGGCTGGTGTTCGTGGCCGGGACCCCAGGCGGGCCAGGGTCGTTGCGGTGTGTTGGCCCCCCAGATATGCACCTGGGCATCGACGATCTTCATGGCGGCCCCTCCTGCGTCAGGTGCGGAGGTGGCGACGCGCACGCCGCCCTGTCAACCCGCGCGCGAAAGTACGGGACACGCGCCACTCGCGCCGAAACGGCAACGACAGCGTCAGCCCACCGCCGCCGCCGCGACCGCCGCGTTCGCGCCGCCGGCGCAGGACGCGCCCCCGAACACGCAGAATCGCGCGCAATGCGGATGGTTCAGCACCACCGGCCGCGCCGCCTCCGCCAGGCTGGCGCCGAGGTCGAAGCCCGGCTCGTAAGGCTGCAAGGTGCAGGCCACCACCCGCGCCGCGGCCTCCCCCTTGCGGTGCACGACCATGCGCGAGGATCCGCACATCACCTCCCGCCCCGCGTCGTGCAGCGCCTGCCAGCAGGACGCGCCGATCTCGGGCGGCGGCGCCGCGTCCGAGAGTTCGGGGAACAGCACGAGTTGGGCCGGATCGCAGGCATTGACCGGGATCTTCTGCTCCCGGAACAGAACCGCGAAGCCGGCGCGCAGCGCGGCCTGATCCTGACCGGCCGGCAGCCGCGTGGCGACGGCCAGCGGAAACCCGTGCTCGGCCAGCCAGCCGAGCCCCGCCAGCGCCGGGGCGAAGCTGCCCGCGCCGCGCATCCGCTCATGGCCTTCGCGCGTGAAGTGATCGAGCGAGACGCGCAGCCTCAGCTTATCCCCGAAGCTGTCGCGCAGCCGCGCGAGCGTCGCCAGATGCAGCTGCATCGGCCGCATCGCGTTGGTCAGCACCAGCACGCGATAGCCGCGCCGCAACGCGGCCTCGATCATGCCCGGCACGTCGGGGTTCAGGAACGGCTCGCCGCCGGTGAAGCCGATCTCGCGCAGTTCCGGATGCCGCGAAGCCGCCTCGTCCAGGAAACGGTCGAAGCTGGCGCGGGTCAGGTAGATCAGCCGGTCGTTGCGCGGACTGCTGTCGATGTAGCAGCCGGTGCAGGCGATGTTGCAGAGCGTGCCGGTATTGAACCAGAGCGTCGTCAGCCCCGCCAGCGCCACCGTGGCATGCGGCTCCCCCTGCGCGGTCCGCGCGGGATCGGCGAAGCCGCGCGACGGCGGCGGGGCAGGGGGCGGTGCGCCGTCCCACAGGCAGGGCGCCGGGGCGAGCGGCCGCGCGGTCGCCGCCTGTTCCTCCGGCGGCAGCACGTCGAAGCTCGGCCAGATTCCGCTCTCCAGCGCCCGCGCGTAGCCCTCCGGCAGGCCGGCTTCCCGCATCGCCCGCGCCGCGGCGGCATGGTCGTACTCGAGCGGCAGGTGGCGGAGTTCGATCGCCGCCCCGCGCGGGGTCAGCAGGCTGAACCAGCCGCGCGGCGTGGCGTCGTTCGCCGGCATGCCGATCGCGCCGGAATTGTGCCACAGCCGCGTGCCGACCCGCCGGGTGAACGGCAGGCCGCAATGCCCGCCGATCACGCCGTCCGTCCCGGCCAGCGCCAGTTCCCGATCGAGTTCGGCGGCGTCGGTGGAGGCGAACACGAAGCGGTTGATCCGGCTCGGCGCCCCGTGCACCACGGCCAGCCGCCGTCCGGCCAGCAGCAGGTCGATCCGCCGCGGCAAGCCGGCCATCCAGCGCCGGTCGTCGTCGGACACCTCCCGGTCCGCATGCGCGAACCAGGCGGCCGAGAGGCGCGCGCAGGCCGAGCCGGGGGCGAAGCCGCAGCCGCAATCCCCGGTGTCGGCGCCGAGGGATTCCTCGCAATTGCCCATCACGGTGGCGATCCCCCGGGCGCGGATCAGCGCCAGGCTGGCCCGCGCATCGGCGCCGTAGGCGATCACGTCCCCGGTGCAGATCATCCGCTCCGGCGGGATGCGCAGCCGCGCCGCCTGCGCGAGCAGCGCCTCGGTCGCTTGCAGGTTGCTGTAGCAGCCGCCGAACACCAGCACCGGCCCGTCGGCGACCAGCAGGGGCGGGGCGGGATCGCCAGGCAGGCGGGCGCCGTCGTCGGGCATCGGGACCGGTCTCCTCGGGGGCCATGGCGCCATGCGGCGTCATGAGGGTTTCGGCGGAGCGGCCCCCAAGGTTACCGCAGCGGGAGCGCCGGTCTACTGCCGGTCGTAATCCACCACGACCAGCGGGGAGGTCGGCCGCGCCTGGCAGGTCAGCACGAACCCGGCCTCGGTCTCCCAGCGCTCCAGCGCGTAGTTGACCGCCATCGCCACGCTGCCCTCGGTCAGCCGGGCGCGGCAGGTGCTGCACATGCCCCCCCGGCAGGAGAACGGCAGGTCGAGACCGGCGCGCAGCGCGGCGTCGAGCACCGCCTCCCCCTCGGCCACCGGCACGTCGGTGTGCCGCCCGTCCACGATCACCCGCGCGGTCGCATACGGCGCGGCGTCGGGCGTGAGCGGCGGGGCGGCGCGCGGGCGGCCGTCGAGGGCGGAGGTGAACCGTTCCTCATGCACGCGCCCGGGATCGACGCCGAGCGCCGCGAGCGCGGCCGCTGCCTCCGCGCGCATGCCGTCCGGGCCGCAGAGATAGGCGTGGTCGATCGCGACCCCGCCCAGCAGCCGCCGCAGCAGCAGGCCGATCTTGTCCCGCTCCAGCCGCCCGTTCAGCACGTCGATGTCCTGGCGTTCCTGCGACAGCACGTGGAACACCGACAGCCGGCCGAGATAGCGGTCCTTCAGGTCCTCGAGTTCTTCGCGGAACAGGATCTCCCCGGTCGCGCGCGAGCCGTAGAACAGGAAGAAGCGGCTGTCCGCCTCGCGCGCGAGCACGGTCTTCAGGATCGACAGCACCGGCGTGATGCCCGACCCGGCGGCGAAAGCGACATGCACGCGCGCGCCCGGCGGATCGGGCTGAATCCCGAAGCGTCCCGTGGGCGTCATCACCTCGATCGCCGCGCCCGGACGCAGCGACGCCAGCTCC
>JAJZVS010000312.1 GCA_021845555.1 Pseudomonadota bacterium | reverse complement strand
TTTCGCGCTCGCCCCGGTGGCCGACATGCTGGCCCGCATGCAGGCCGCGCAGCGCCTGGGCGAGGCCAACCCGACCCACCCGGAAACCCACCTGCTGCTGGCGCGGACCGCGCTGGACGCCGGCCTGACCGGGGAGGCGCGGCGGCACGCCCTGGGGGCGCGCGACGGTGGGATGACGCAGCGCCGCCTGTGGCTGCTGCTGGCCGCGATCGAAGCCGCCGCCGGCGGCGAGACGGACGCCGGCCGTGCCGCCCAGCACGCGGCCCTGCAACAGGCGGCGGTGGCGGATGCGGATCCGGAATGGCGCTGCACCGCCTGCCATGCCCAGGCCGCAACCTGGCAGCCGGCCTGCCCGGCCTGCGGGGCCGCCGGCACGCTGCGCTGGACCGTGCCCCCGATCGCGGTGATCCCGCCCGCGCCGCGCGCCTGAGACACGCTGACGGACCGCGGTCAGCCCATCACGGCCAGCGCGGGTTCCGCCAGGCGCAGCCGCCCACCCTCCAGTTGGAGCGCGTGCAGCGAGGCCGGCGGAGTCTCGATCCGACGGAACTCGGCCAGCGGACGCGCCTCGGCGGCAAGCCGGAGCAGCCGGATCGGGCCGGCGTGCGTCACCAGCAGTACCGCGCCGGCCCCGGCCGCGCCGGCCCCGGCCGCGCCGGCGGGTTCCCACGGCCGGGCCGCCAGCAGCGCGTCCAGCCGGGCGCGCACGGTGGCGAGGTCCTCGCCGTCCGGGAAGCGCACCGTCTCCGGCGTGCGCTTCCAGCAGCGTAACAGCATGGGCCAGCGCGCCTTGACCTCGGCTTGGGTCAGCCCCTCCCACGCGCCGTAGCCGAGTTCGATCAGGCGCGGATCGGTCACCGGCGGCGGCAGGGAGAGCGCGCGGGCCAGGATCGCGGCAGTGGCGGCGGCGCGGCGCAGCGGGCTCGCCAGAACGCAGCCGACGCGTTCGCCGCGCAGCGTCCCGGCCAGCGCCGCGGCTTCGGCTTCGCCCTCGGGCGACAGCGGCGGATCGCTCTGGCCCTGATAGCGCCCGGCTTCGTTCCACGCGGTGCGCCCGTGCCGCACCAGCAGCAGGCGCACGCCGTCTGCGACAGTCCCGCGATCAGTAATGGAACGCGATCCCGAGCGTGATCCGCTCGCCGGCATGGATCCCCCGGCCGGCCACATCGACCTCGTAGGCGACGAACGGGCGGAACCGCTTGGTCACGGCGAACTCCGCCGCCGCGCCCAGTCGCAATCGGTTGTAGAGCTCCCCCTGCACGATCGGCGGCAGGGAGCGGCGGTTCTGGATGCTGCGCACATAGAACGCCGACGCCGCCAGGGTCAGCCGATGGGTGGCTTCGAACCCGACGCGCGCATCGGCGCGCAGCTGCGTCACCGCCCCGTCCAGGAACTGCCGCGGTCCGACCGCCAGCGAGGCGCTGAGCCGGCCGGCGGCAATGCCGATCTGGTAATCGGGTTCGATCGCCCAGCGCCCGGTGCCGAGGGCCGGCGAACTGCCGGCCAGGCCGGTCGGCAGCACCACGTTCAGTTCCACCGAATCGGCAAACCCCTTGCTTTGCCGCAGCCCATAGTTCAGCCCGATCTTCTGGTCCTCGAGCCCCCAGGCCTTGGTGGAAACCATGTGGTGGTGCTTGAGCTCCGACTTGCGCAGCAACGCCGCGCGAAAGTCGTATTCGAGCGAGAAATCCCCCCCTAATCCCTGCACGCCGGTCACCCGGTATTCGGTCTTGCTCTCGGTGCCGGACGGAACGCGGTTGGTGGTGAACCCGCCGGCGGACGGATAGGATTCGTTGGCGTTGAACAGCCGGAACATCGGCTTGATCGTGCCGTCGCCGGCTGCCGGGATCCACGGATCGGCCACCGCCGGACGGGCAAGCAGGACCAGCGCGGCCAGCAGCGCGAGGCCGGCGCGGACGAACTGCGTCATCGGGCGCCCACCTGTAGCCCCATTGGCAGCCCCGCCTCCCGCACGCCGTCGCGGCGCAGCGCCTGCCACAACCCGGCATACACCCCGCCCGCGGCGAGCAGTTCCGCGTGCGTCCCGCGCTGCACGATCCGCCCGCGGTCGAGCACCAGGATCAGGTCGGCGCCCATCACGGTGGACAGCCGGTGCGCGATCACCAGCGCCGCGCGCCGCGCCGCCAGCCGCGACAGCCCCTCCATCAGCCGCTGCTCGGTACCGGGGTCGAGCGCGCTGCTCGGCTCGTCCAGGATCACCACCGGGGCGTCGCACAGCATTGCCCGCGCGATCGCGATGCACTGGCGCTGACCGCCCGAGAGGCTGCGGCCCCGCTCGCTCACCGCGCAGTCGTAGCCGCCGGGCAGGCGCTCGATCACCGCGTCCACGCCGACCGCGCGCGCGGCGGCGATCGCCTCCGCCCTGCCGGCGCCCTCGCGGCCATAGGCGATGTTCTCCCACACGCTGGCCTGGAACAGCATCGGCTCCTGCAACACAGTGGCGACGTTCCGGCGCAAGAACCCCAGCGGCAGCGTACGCACGTCCCGCCCGTCCAGCAGCACCGCGCCGCCGGTGGGGTCGTAGAAGCGCGGGATCAGCCCGGCGATCGTGCTTTTGCCCGATCCGGTCGGGCCGACCAGCGCGACGGTGCGCCCGGGTTCGAGCGCGAAGGAGATGTCGCTCACCACCGCCTGGTCCGCCCGGTAGCCGAAGCACACGTCGCGGAACGTTACCTCGCCGCGGCACGCACCGGGCGCCACGGCGCCCGGTGCGTCGCGGACCGACGGTTCTTCCCCCCGCAGTTCGGCGATGCGTTCCAACGAGACGGAGGCGCGGCCGAACACCCGCCCGGTCTTCGCCAGCTGCCGCGCCGGGGTGGCGATGCCGCGCAGATAAGCCAGGAAGATCAGCAGTTCGCCCGGCGTCAGTGTGCCGCGGATCACGTTCGCGGCGCCGTACCAGGCGATCGCCCCGGTGGCGATCGCAATCGCGAGGTTCATCGCCGGGCCGAATTGCGACTGCACGCCGTTGGCCTGCAGGCTGGCGCCGAGGCTCTTGTTCGCCTCGGCCGAGAACCGGCGGTCCTCGTGCGCCTCGCGCGCATGCGCCTGCACCAGTTGCACGCTGCCGAGGATTTCCTGTGCCACGCCGAACAGCGTGGTCTCGTGCCGGCGCACCTGGCGCAGGCTTTGGCGCAGCCGGTCGGCGTAGTGGCGCGCGATCAGGAACAGCACCGGCGCGACCGACAGCGCGAGCAGCGCGTAGCGCCAGTCGATCAGCAGCATGACGCTCGCCATGCCGAGGATGGTCAGCGTATGCGGCAGCAGATCGATGCCGATCGCGGCGATCGCGTCCTGCACCTGCTTCACGTCGCCGCCGAGCCGGGCCATCACCTCGCCGCCGCGCTGGCGGCGGTGAAAATCGAGCGACAGCCGCTGCACATGGGCGAACAGGTCGAACCGGATCGCGGCGACGATCCGCTGCCCGGCATCGAGGAACAGCTTGTTGCCGAGATAGACCAGCGCCGCGTCGGCCACGCCGAGCGCCAGCATCCCGAGCGCCAGCGCGTTCAGCAGCGCCATCCGGTGCTCCAGCGGATCGGGCAGCAGCGCGGCCACCGCGGGCGCGAGCGGGCGGTGGAAGATCACGTTGTCGATGATGAATTTCAGCGGCCAGGGCAGCGCCAGCAGCACGCCGGCCCGCGCCGCCATCGCCGCGCCGCCGATGCCGAGCGCCCGCCATTCCGCCCGCAGATAGGGCAGCAGCCAGCGCCGCCGCGCGGCGGCGGACAGCACGGGCGCATCGGACGGGGCGGCCGGCGCGGTTCCCCCGGCGCCAGCGCCAGTACGGCCCCCCCAGCGGAAGCGGGCGCGGGCTTCCCGTCCGGGCAGGGCAGGGGGCCGCGGGTGCCGCAACGTCCGGCTCACGATGCCAATTCCCGCGCGCCCGCCGCCTGCGTGCGCGCCGGCGCCAGCGCCAGGATGCGCGCCACCGTGTGGTCCCAGCCGCGCGCGGCGACCTGCCGGCGCGCCTCCTGTCCCATAGCCCGGCAGCGTGCCGGATCGTCCAGCAGCGCTTCCAGCGCCGCCAGGCACCCGGCGGCGTCGCCGGCGTCGTAGAGCCACCCCGTCTGCCCCGGCGCGATCAGTTCGCCGATCTGGCCCAGCCGTGGCGCCACCACCGGGCGGGCGGCGGCGAAGGACTCGAACAGCTTGAGCGGGGAGAAATAGAAATCCGGCTGCGGCAGGTAGGGCGCCACCGTCAGGTCCATCGCCGCCAGCCAGGCCGGCACCTCGGCATGCGCGACCCGCCCCGGCAGCAGCACGCGATCGCCGAGGCCGAGGGCCGCGACGCGCCCGGCCACCGCTGCGAGCTCCGGCCCCTCGCCCACCGCCAGCAGCCGCGCGTCCGGCCGGCGCGCGGCGAGGGTGGCGAACACGTCGAGCAGGAAGCTCATGCCATGCCACGGCTTGAAACTGCCGATGAAGCCGATC
>JAJZVS010000311.1 GCA_021845555.1 Pseudomonadota bacterium | reverse complement strand
ATGCGTCGCGCCGTCCGCCCCCACCGGCCCGGCGCGGTCCATGGCGAAGCGCACCGGCAGCGACTGGATCGCCACGTCATGCACCACCTGGTCGTAGGCGCGCTGGAGGAACGTGGAATAGATCGCGCAGAACGGCTTCATCCCCTCAGCCGCGAGGCCGGCGGCGAAGGTCACCGCGTGCTGCTCGGCGATGCCGACATCGAAGCTGCGATCGGGAAAGCGTTTGGCGAAGCGGTCGAGGCCGGTGCCCGACGGCATCGCCGCGGTGATGGCGACGACCGCGGGATCGCGCTCGGCCTCGGCGATCAGCGCGTCGGCGAACACGCGGGTGTAGCTCGGCGGGCCGGGCGGCGCCTTGGCCTGCTCGCCGGTGATCACGTTGAACTTGGAAACACCGTGGTATTTGTCGGGCGACTGCTCGGCCGGGGCGTAGCCCTTGCCCTTCTGGGTGATGACATGAACCAGGATCGGTCCCTGCTCCTCCGCCTCGCGCACGTTGCGCAGGACGGGCAGCAGGTGGTCCAGATTGTGCCCGTCGATCGGGCCCACGTAGTAGAAGCCCAGTTCCTCGAACAAGGTGCCGCCGGTCAGGATGCCGCGGGCGTATTCCTCGGCGCGGCGGGCGGTACGCTCGATCCCGCGCGGGAAGCGGCGGACCATCTTGATGCCGAGGTCGCGCAGATTGAGGAAGCTGCGCGAGGACATCAGCCGCGACAGATAGGCGCTCATCGCGCCCACCGGGGGGGCAATCGACATGTCGTTGTCGTTCAGCACCACGATCAGGCGCGAATGCAGCGCGCCGGCGTTGTTCATCGCCTCATAGGCCATGCCGGCGCTCATCGCGCCGTCGCCGATCACCGCGATCACGTTGCGCTCGTCGGCCTCGCCCCCGGTCTGCAGCGCCCGCGCGGTCTTGAGGTCGCGCGCCACCGCCATGCCCAGTCCGGCGGAGATCGAGGTGGACGAATGCGCCGCGCCGAACGGGTCGTATTCGCTTTCCGCCCGCCGGGTAAAGCCCGACAGCCCGCCGCCCTGGCGCAAGGTGCGGATACGCGCCCGCCGCCCGGTCAGGATCTTATGCGGATAGGCCTGGTGTCCGACATCCCACAGCAGCCGGTCGCGCGGCGTGTCGAACACCGCGTGCAGCGCCACGGTCAGTTCCACCACACCGAGCGCAGAGCCGAGATGGCCGCCGGTGACGGAGACGGCATCGATCGTCTCGGCGCGCAATTCGTCGGCCACCTGGCGGAGCTGGACCGGGGAGAAGTTGCGCAGGTCGGCCGGGACCTGCACGCGATCCAGCAGCGGGGTCTTCGGGGGGCTCATGGGGGACTGCCCTTCAACTGCGACGCGACACGACGAACCCGGCCAGCGCGCGCAGCATCCGCGCCTGCTCGCCGAACCCGTCCAGATGGCCCGCCGCCTGGCGCGCGAGCAGCTCGGCCTGCGCGCGCGCCCGCTCGGGGCCGAGAATCGCCACCAGCGTCGCCTTGCCGGCGGCGGCATCCTTACCGGCGGTCTTGCCGGTTTCCTCCGTCGTGCCTTCGGTGTCCAGCAGATCGTCGGCGATCTGGAACGCGGCGCCGAGATCGCGCCCGTATGCGGCGAGAAGATGGCGCTGCGGCGCCTGGGCGCGGCCGAGCAGCGCGCCCGACTCGGCGCTGAACTGGATCAGCCTTCCGGTCTTGAGCGCCTGCAGCCGGGTCACCTCGGGGGCATCAAGGCGCTGGCCCTCGGCCAGCATGTCGATCATCTGCCCGCCCACCATGCCGCGCGCGCCGGCGGCGGCGGCCAGCCCGGCCACCAGCTCGCAGCGGGCCAGCGGGTCGGAATGGGTGTCCGCCTCGGCCAGCACCTCGAAGGCGCGGGTCTGCAAGGCGTCGCCGGCGAGAATCGCGGTCGCCTCGTCGAAGGCGCGGTGGCAGGAGGGCTTGCCGCGGCGCAGATCGTCGTCGTCCATGGCCGGAAGATCATCATGCACCAGCGAGTAGGCATGCAGCATCTCGATCGCAGCAGCCACGCGCGCGGCGCAGGTCTGCGACACCCCGAACAGCGACGCGGTCTCCAGCGCGAGGAAGCCGCGCAGCCGCTTGCCGCCGTTCAGGGTGGCGTAGCGCATGGCCTCCGCCAGCCGCGCCTCCGGCCCCTCCGGACGCGGCAGCAGGGTGTCGAGCGCCCCCTCCACCACGCCGGCGGCGCGCGCCAGGGCGTCGGGCAGGGAGGAATCGGCCAACGTCACATCCATTGGGAAGACATCCATCGGGGGGAAGGCATCCATCGGGGGTTGGGACTTGGGCCGACGCTCACCGGAACACCGCCTTCGGCCCCGACGGAATCCTCACCCCAGCGACGCCACACGCGCCCGATTCGGGGCCGCGGGCGAAAAGGCGTATCTGCCATGACATTCGTAAAGCTTTACCCCAGGTACCCGGATCGTGCCATAGAGCGCGCGACAAACGCGGCCCCAGGGGCTGGGAACCCGCTGGGAACCCGGACGGGACTGGACACATTGCGACGGCGCCGGCCCCATGGCATATCCAGGCGGGTCATATCCGAGGCTGGCAGTAGGGTATTACGGCGCTTTGCCGTCCCCGCGCCACCCCCGGCGGGAGAGGTTCTGATGATGCGCGTCATTCTGGCCCAACCGCGCGGCTTCTGCGCCGGCGTGGAGCGGGCGATCGAGATCGTGGAGCGGGCGCTGAAGAAGTTCGGCCCGCCGATCTATGTGCGCCACGAGATCGTCCACAACCGCCACGTGGTCGAGGATCTGCGCACCCGCGGCGCGGTGTTCGTCGATGAGCTCGCTGAGATCCCGCCCGGCGCGATGACCGTGTTCAGCGCCCACGGCGTCGCCCGGCGCGTGGAGGAACTGGCCCGCGACCGCGACCTGCCGGTGATCGACGCCACCTGCCCGCTGGTCGCCAAGGTCCATAACGAGGGCCGCCGCTACGCCGCCCAGGGCCGCGACATCGTGCTGGTCGGCCACGCCGGTCACGCCGAGGTGGAAGGCACGATCGGCCAGATCGACGGCACCGTGCATCTGGTGCAGACGGTGGAGGACGTGGCGCGGCTGACCGTCCACGACCCGGAAAAGCTGGCCTACATCACCCAGACCACGCTGTCGGTGGACGATACGCGGGGGATTATCGCCGCGCTGACGGCCCGCTTTCCGACCATCGTCGGACCGGATGTGCGCGACATCTGCTACGCCACCCAGAATCGCCAGCAGGCGGTGCGCGACCTCGCCCGCGCGGTCGATGTGATCCTCGTGGTGGGATCGAAGAACAGCAGCAACTCGAACCGGCTGCGGGAAATCGGCCAGGACCTCGGCAAGCCGGCCTATCTGATCGACGACGCCGACGCGCTGCGGGCCGAGTGGTTCGCCGGCGTGGGATCGGTGGGCGTCACCGCCGGGGCCTCGGCGCCGGAAACCTTGGTGCAGGGCGTGATCGAGGGGTTGCGCCGGTTCGGCCCCATCGACATCTCCACCCTGGCGGGCGTGGCCGAGGACGTGCGCTTCCGCTTCCCCGCCCAGCTCGCCGACGCATGATTTAGTCGAGGAACTCGCCATGGCCGTGCCGTTGAACCAGGCGCTCCGCGTCGGTGCCTATGTGCTGAAGCAGCATTTGACCGGGCGCAAGCGCTACCCGCTGGTGCTGATGCTGGAGCCGCTGTTCCGCTGCAACCTGGCCTGCGCCGGCTGCGGCAAGATCGACTATCCGGCGCCGATCCTGAACCAGCGCCTGTCGGTGGCCGAATGCCTGGAAGCGGTCGACGAGTGCGGCGCGCCCGTGGTGGTGATCGCCGGCGGCGAGCCGCTGCTGCATAAGGAAATCGACCAGGTCGTGGAAGCGACGATCGCGCGCAAGAAATTCGTGATCGTCTGCACCAACGCGCTGCTGCTCGAGAAGAAGATGCACCTGTTCAAGCCGGGGCCGTATTTCACCTGGTCGGTGCATCTGGACGGGGCGAAGGCCGAGCACGATGCCTCGGTCTGCCAGGACGGCGTCTATGACCGCGCGGTGGCGGCGATCGCCGCGGCGAAGAAGGCCGGGTTCCGGGTCATCATCAACGCCACGCTGTTCGACAACGCGGTGCCGGAGAAAGTGGCCGGGTTCTTCGACGACGTGATGGGCATGGGGGTGGACGGGATCAGCGTCTCGCCGGGGTATGCCTATGAGCGGGCGCCGGACCAGCAGCACTTCCTGAACCGGCGCAAGACGAAGGAGCTGTTCCGCGGCATCTTCGCCCGCCAGGGCAAGGGAACGTGGAAAAAGAAATGGGCGTTCAACCAGTCGTCCATGTTCCTCGACTTCCTGGCCGGCAACCAGAATTTCCATTGCACGCCCTGGGGTAACCCGACGCGGACCTATTTCGGCTGGCAGCGGCCCTGCTACCTGCTGGGCGAGGGATACACCAAGACCTTCAAGGAATTGATGGAAACCACCGACTGGGACCGCTA
>JAJZVS010000310.1 GCA_021845555.1 Pseudomonadota bacterium | reverse complement strand
CGCCGGACGAGGGCGGCTCGGGGTCCAGCGCGCCGTCGCCGTGCAGATGGAACTTGGTGAACGCGGTTCCGGGCAACGGCCAGTCGGCGGCGGAAATCCACTGCCCGCCGTGGTCGAGATGGCCCCCCGGCGTCCGCCGCCCTGACCCGCCGCCCATCACGAACACCCGCACCGCGGGTTCGTGCAGCGGCGCGCCGCGCAGCGCATGGTCGAAGAAGCGCAGCCGGTAGGCGCGCCAGTCCCCGGCCCAGGAATCGATCGGTGCGTCCGGGCCGAAATCCACGTCGCCGAACACGCGGTCGCTGCGGTCGCCATGCGTCCACGGCCCCAGGACCAGCCTCTGCGCGCCGCGCCCGGCACGTTTCAACCCGGTGTAATTGGTGACCGCCGTCAGCGTGTGGGGATCGTACCAGGACGACATGTGCACGCAGGCGGCCGGGCTGTAGCGGTCGTACCAGTCCGCCGCGCGGATGCCAAGCTGGTGCCAGAACGCATCGTCCGCGCCATGCGTCCACTGCGCGAACAGATAGGCCTCGTAATCCGCATGGTGGCGCAGCGGCGAATGGCCGGGGCGCCAGGGCATGCGGGTGAACCAGGCGCCGATATCCTCCCGCGCCAGCGCCGCGGACAGCACCGGATCGGCCGCGGCTTCGGGCGAGACCTGCGCGTTGCGGAATGCCCACGTCACTTGCTTGAGCTCGAACGCGCCCGACTGGCGGATGCCCGACCGCCAGGCATCGGCGAACCCGCCGCAATCCAGCACCTGCGCGCCAAGCCCCGCCGGATCGAGGCAGCCGAGCGCGGCCTGGGTATGCGCCCCGTAGGACAGGCCGAAGGTGCCGAGCCGTCCGTCGCACCAGGGCTGCGCGCGCAGCCAGGCGCAGGTGTCGAACCCATCCTGCCCATCCGACAGGTATTTGACGAAACTTCCCTCCGATCCGTAGCGTCCGCGGGTGTCCTGGAACACCACCGCATAGCCGTGCGCGGTGAACCCGGCGGCGAACGCGGCGCGGGAGGCGGGGGTGCGGTCGGCGGCGGTGATCTCGCTGCGGCTCGGCAGCTGGCGCCCGTACGGGGTGCGTTCCATCAGCACCGGGAACGGGCCGGCGCCCTCCGGCCGGTAGATATCGGTGGCCAGGCGCACGCCGTCGCGCATCGCCACCATAACAGTTTCAACAGGTATCATCACGCTCCCCCGTGCGCGCCGGGACGTCCGGCGCCGCGCGCAGGATGGCGGGGCTGCGGCGGTCGTGCAACCGCGCGCGCGGTGCCCTCAGCCGCCGGCGCGGCCGGCGATCCGGGCCGCGCCCGCGGGAGCCGGGTCAGGCGGCAGGCTTCACCTCGATCTTCTTGGCCTGCTGCTGCACCTCGGCGGTCTTCGGCAGGGTCACCGTCAGCACGCCCTTGGCGAAGCTGGCGTCGATCCTGTCGCGATCGATCCCGTCCGGCAGCGCGAAAGCGCGCTGGAAGCTGCCGTAGCTGCGTTCGGACAGATAGTAGTTTGGTTCCTTGGTCTCCCGCTCCTGGCGTTTCTCGCCCTTGATCGTCAGCGTATCGCCGGACACCGCGACCTCGACGTCTTTCTCGTCCATGCCGGGCAGTTCGGCCGCGATGCGATAGGCCTTGTCGTCCTCTGTGACGTCCACCGCCGGAACCGCGAAGCCGTTGCCGGTTGCCCCGGTCGGGAAGGAGGGCGCCGTCGGGAAGGAGGGCAAAGCCAGCGACGGCCAGCCGAAGCCGGTGGTGAAGCGGTCGAACAGGCGGTCCATTTCGGTCCTGAACGACCGGAACACGTCCGGCGCGGCGGGCGCCGGGGCGGTCTGTTTCACTTGCACGGGGGAAGTGGCCATAACCTCTCTCCATTCGCCGATACGGCGGCACGCCACGCCGCCGGGTGCAGGATGTCGGGACACCGCCCAAGGCGCATTAACCTGCGTCAAGTTGCGGCCGCGCTGGAACCCGTAGGAAGATCGCGTCATGCCGCACGCACCCCGGCTGCGCCGCCTGTTGCTGGCCTTCGTGCTGGTCGCGCTGGCGGCCGGCGCGCTGGCCCGGCTGGCCGGTCGGGCCGAGTTCGTGCGCCCCGCGTGGGAGCTTCCCGCCGCGCTGGTCGCGCTGGTGGTGGCGGCCGACGTGCTCGGCGCGCTGCGGCGCGGCGTGCTCGGCGTCGATATCATCGCCTTGCTGGCGATCCTGGGCGCGCTCGCGCTGGGCCAGCCGCTGGCCGGCGTCATCATCGCGCTGATGGTCTCCGGCGGCACCGCGCTGGAGGAATACGCCTCCGCCCGCGCGCGCGGCGAACTGGCCGCGCTGCTCGCCCGTGCCCCGCGCCTGGCCCACCGCCGCGACGGCGCGGAGGTTGCCGACATCGCCGCCGATGCCGTGCGCGCGGGCGACCGCCTGCTGGTCAAGCCGGGCGAAATCGTCCCGGTGGACGGCACGCTGCGCGAGGGGCCCGCGCTGCTCGATACCGCCGCGCTGACCGGCGAGGCGATCCCCGTCCCCGTCGCCGACGGCGCGCCGGTGCAAAGCGGCGTGGTCAACGCCGGCGCCCCGTTCACCATGGAAGCCACCGCGACCGCGGAGGCCAGCACCTACGCCGCGGTGGTGCGGCTGGTGCGCCAGGCGGAGCAGGAACGCCCGCCGATGGTCCGCCTCGCCGACCGCTGGGCGCTGGGTTTCCTCGGCGCGACGCTCGCGCTGGCCGGCGCGGCCTGGGCGGCGAGCGGGGATCCGGTGCGCGCGCTCGCGGTGCTGGTGGTGGCGACGCCCTGCCCGCTGATCCTGGCCGCGCCGGTGGCGTTGATCTGCGGCATCTCGCGCGCCGCCGCGCGCGGCATCGTCGTCAAGGGCGGCGGCGCGCTGGAACGCCTGGCGCGCGCGCGCGTCGGCCTGTTCGACAAGACCGGCACGCTGACCAGCGGTACGCCGCGCCTGGTCGGCGTGGAAGCGCTGGAGGGGTTCGATCCCGACGCGGTGCTGCGGCTGGCCGCCGCGCTCGATCAGACGTCGCAGCACGCGGTGGCGGCGGCGATCGTGGCGGCGGCGCGCGGGCGCGAACTGACGCTCGACCTGCCGCATGAGGTGCAGGATTTTCCCGGCGGCGGGATCGCCGGCATCGTGGGCGAAACGCGGGTGATGGTGGGGGGCGTCGGGCTGCTCACCGGTGCAGGGCTGGCACCGCCGACCGACGGCGCGGCGGCACGGCTGGCCGCCGCCTCCGCCGCCGCCGCCTGGGTGGCGATCGACGGGCGCGTCGCCGGGGCGCTGCTGCTGGCCGATCCGGTGCGCCCGGAAGCGCCGCGCGCTCTGCGCGCGCTGCGCCACGCCGGCGTCACGCGGCTGGTGATGCTGAGCGGCGATCGCGCCGCCGCGGCCGAGGCGGTGGGCCGCGCGCTCGGCCTCGACGCGGTCCATGCGGAACTCTCCCCCGCCGGCAAGATCGCGGCGGTGGTGGCGGAGCGGGCAAACGGCGTCACCCTGATGCTGGGCGACGGCATCAACGACGCGCCGGCGCTGGCGGCGGCGGATATCGGCGTGGCGATGGGCGCGCGCGGGGCCGCCGCGGCGGCCGAGGCGGCGCAGGTGGTGCTGACGGTCGATCGGCTGGACCGGGTGGCCGAGGCGGTCGGCATCGCCCGTCGCGCGCGCGCGATCGCGCTGCAATCGATCGTCGCCGGGATGGGGCTGTCCGGCCTCGCCATGCTGGCCGCCGCGCTCGGCCGGCTGCCGCCGGTGGCCGGCGCGCTGTTGCAGGAAGCGATCGACATCGCTGTGATCCTGAACGCGCTGCGCGTGCTGGGCGGCGGGCGGGCGCGCCCGGTGAGCGATCACGACACCGCCCAACGCATGACCGACGAGCACGCGCGGTTGCGCGCCCTGGCCGAGCGGATGCGCCAGACCGCCGCGCGCATGAACCGCCAGCCGGACCCGCCGATCGAGGACCTGCGCCGCATCGGCGCCGACCTCGCGGCCCTGCTGCTGCCGCACCAGGAGGCGGAGGAACGCAGCCTCTATCCCGAACTGGCCCGCCGCCTGGGCGGGCGCGACCCGACCGGATCGATGAGCCGCATGCACGAGGAAATCGCCCGCGAGGCAACCCGCTTCCGCGCCGTGATCGATGGCATGAAGGACGGCGGCTCGCTGGCGGAAGCACAGGAAGCGCGCCGCCTGCTCGATGTCCTGGACGCACTGCTGTCGCTGCACCTGTCCGCCGAGGAAGAACTGCTCGCCGCAGCGGAGGAAACCGGCCGGCCGGGGTGAGGGGGGCTGGAAAGCAAGGCCAAGGGGCGCTGCCCCCCCCATGGGCCCTTGGGAGCCCCGCCAGGGGACTGGTCCCCTGGACCCCTCGGACGGCTTCGCCAGGAAGGGGGCGCAACCGTGCCCTCTCGTTGGTCCGAGTAGCGCCCCCTTCCTGGCGAAGCCATTGGATGGGTTCCAAGGGGTCACCCCTTGGCAGGGGTCCAGGGGGCAGCG
>JAJZVS010000309.1 GCA_021845555.1 Pseudomonadota bacterium | reverse complement strand
CGCGGCTTCCTTGGTCGCCGCCACCATCGCGCCCGCGCGCTGGAAGTGCTGCGCATGCCCGGCGACGCCGACCACCGCGCGCCGACTCCCCCGGATGCCCCGCCGCCCCCCCCCGCCGAACGCGCCCCCGAGCGCGGCCCGGGCGGTTTCGCGCCCACCGTGATCCGCGGCGATTTCTCCCCCCGCCTGGCGGGCGTGCGCGCCGAGTCGGACGTCGCGGCCGTGCGTATGCCGCTCTATGGCCGCATCGCCGCCGGCATGCCGATCGAGGCGCTGCGCGACCCCGGCGGGGAAATCGACGTGCCCATGGCCCTGCTCGGCAACGGGGAGCACTACGCACTGGAAGTGGCGGGCGATTCGATGATCGACGCCGGCATCCTGGACGGCGACACCGCCATCGTCCGCAAGGACGACACCGCCGAGAACGGCCAGATCGTCGTCGCCCTGATCGATGCGACCGAAGTCACCCTGAAGCGGCTGCGCCGGCGCGGCAACTCGATCGCACTGGAACCCGCCAATCCGCGGCATGAAACCCGGATCTTCCCGGCCGACCGGGTGAAGGTGCAGGGCAGGCTGGTGGCGTTGTTCCGGCGCTACTAAACGGAAGCCTGCCCCGACCATTGCCGTTATGGCCGGGCTTGATCCGGCCGGCCGTGCACGAAGGATCGGGGGTAGATGGCCGGCTCGACGGCCGGCCATGATGGAAAGGGCGTGCCGGCCCGTGGTTTGATCCACGCCGGGTCGGCCCCGCCGGCGGCCGGTATCGCGCGTGGGGCGGCCGCGCGCCGAACGAGACCCCTGCCGACCGCCGTGGCCCCATGCAGGATCGGTCAACGTCGGTCGGCATGATCCGGCGCCAGCGGCGCGTCCTTCAGTGCCGCGAGCGCCTTCGGCAGGCGCCGGCGGGCCTGCGCGCCGCGTGCCCCGGCCCAGGCCGCCAGCGCGGCGATCGCCTCGACCAGATGGTGCCGGGTTTCCGCCGCCGCGTCGTCCGGCCGCCGGGCGGAACTGCCCGCCGCTGCCAACCCCGCGGCCAAATGCGGGGTCACCGCGGCGTCGTTCACCCGCCCCAGCAGGTCCTGCAGCGTCTTGCACGCTGCGATCGCGGCCCGGCCGCCATGCGGGGCGGCGTACGGACCGAGTAATTCGGTCGCGTAGCGCAGCCGCTTGACCGATTTCCGCAGCGCATGCAGCGCCTCCGCCGAGGCGTGCTCAATCCCACGGGCGCGGCGGCGCATCTGGCGGGCCATGCGGCGCAGCAGCGCCGGCGCGACGGTCGTGATCGGCGCCTCCAGCGGCGGGAATGCGCCACGGTCCAGCCGATCGGCCCAGGACCCGAGATACACCCCCAGCCCGGCCAACCGGGCCGGATCGTCCAGCCGCCGGCTGAGCGCCGCATAGGCCGCGCCGCGACGGGACGCGGCGGCGGCGCGCAGGCTGGCGATCAGGGGCGGCGGCAGGTCCCTGGCCGCTGCGACGAGCGTCTCCTCCAGGAACACGTCCCAATCCCGCGCCGGTCCAAGCGCGTTGCCCAGCGCGCGCAGCCGCGCGTCGCGCGCGGCCAGCCCGGCCGCTGCGCGCGCGGGCGGCACGGCGCCGGCATGCGCCTCCCAGGCGCTCGGGCGGGCATGGTCCAGGGGTTCGCCGGGCAGCAGCGGGCGGAAGGCGCGCAACGCGGCGCGCATGCGGCGGAGCGTGATGCGCATGCGGTGCACCGCCTCGGCGTCGCCGGCCAGGGCGGCCGTGCGGTCGGCCTGCAACCCCGCCACACCACGCGCCAGCGCATCGCGCAGGACGGCTGCCCCGCTGGCCTCGGCGGGGAGAACGGCTTCGGTCGGGCGCCCCGCCGGCGCCGTCACCTCCCCGCCGCGGCTACAGGTTGCTGGTAATCCAGTCCTTGAGCCGGCTCTTGGGCACCGCGCCCACCTGGGTGGCGGCCGGCTTGCCGTCCTTGAACAGGATCAGCGTCGGGATGCCACGCACGCCATAGGTGTTGGGGGAGGTCGGGTTGTCGTCGATGTTCACCTTGGCGACGGTCAGCTTGCCGGCGAACTCCCCGGCCAGTTCTTCCAGCGCCGGGCCGATCATCTTGCAGGGGCCGCACCATTCGGCCCAGAAATCGACCAGCACCGGGCCGGGTGCCGCCAGCACGTCGGTGGCGAAACTGTCGTCGGTGACCGGCTTCGTGAGAGCGCTCATCGGGGCCTCGGCTGGGATACGGGTGAACAACGTCTTCGGGGCTGAAGGTGGGGCGGCGGGTGGGCCGGGTCAACCTCACGGGCGGCGGAGGTCACGCCGCCGGCTCGCCGCGCAGCCGGTCGATCGGCACCAACGTGCCGTCCTGCTCGATATGCCAGAAGGTCCAGCCGTTGCAGGATGGCGCGTTCTGCACCGCCGCCCCCACCTGATGGATCGAGCCGCGCACGGCCCCGGCGGCGATCGAGCCGTCCGCGGCCACCACCGCGCTCACCCGCCGCTGGCGGTCGAACAACTGGGTTCCGGGCGGCACCAGCCCACGCTCCACGAGCGAACCGAACGGCACCCGCGGCACGTCGCGGCGGGTCGGCATCGTGGCCACGGCGCCCTCCGAGGCGCGCTCGGTGGCGCGGATGCGCCCCCAGGCGGCCTCGACATAGGCCGGATGGCGCTCGATGCCGATGAAATGCCGATGCAAGCGCTTGGCCACCACCGCGGTCGTGCCGGTGCCGGCGAACGGGTCCAGCACGATTTCCCCCGGCGCGGTGCTGGCCAGCAGCACGCGATGCAGCAGCGCCTCGGGTTTCTGCGTCGGGTGCAGCTTCAGGCCGTGCTGGTTGCGCAGCCGCTCCGGCCCGGTGCACAGCGGCAGGAACCAGTCGCTGCGCATCTGGATCTCGTCGTTCAGCGCCTTCATCGCCTGATAGTTGAAGCGATGCCGCGAGTCGCGCTGCCGGGCCGCCCAGATCAGCGTCTCGTGCGCATTGGTGAAGCGCCGGCCGCGGAAGTTGGGCATCGGGTTGGACTTGCGCCAGATCACGTCGTTCAGCACCCAGAACCCCATGTCCTGGAGGATGGCGCCAATCCGGAAAATATTGTGATACGCGCCGATCACCCACAGCGTGCCGTCCTTGCGCAGCAGCCGGCGGCATTCGCCCAGCCATTCGCGGGTGAAAGCGTCGTAGGCGGGGAAGTCGGCAAACCGGTCCCAGTCCTCATCGACACCGTCCACCAGGCTGTCGTCCGGCCGCCGCAACTCGCCACGCAACTGGAGGTTGTAGGGCGGGTCGGCGAAGACGCAGTGGACCGAGGCCGGCGGCAGCATCCGCATCAGCGTGACGCAATCGCCCAGCAGCAACTGATCGAGCGGCAGGTCACGGACGAGGTCCACGGAGCTCCTTCGGGTGCGACCGCGGCCACGACGGCCGCACGCTATCGTGACGGCTGCGCCGAAGCCGCGTCAATCCATGCCGGCGAGCCGCCGCACCGTGCCGAACCCGGCGCGATGATGCGCGGTCGCCCCGCAGCGGAGCAGCGCCGCACGGTGCTGCGCCGTGGCGTAGCCGGCGTTGACCTCCCACCCATAGGCCGGGAACCGCGCCGCCAGCCGCGCCATCGCCCGGTCGCGCAGCACCTTGGCGACGATCGAGGCCGCGGCGATCGACAGCGATCGCCCATCGCCGCCGATCACGCAGCGTACCGGGCAGGCGATCCCCGGCGCGTGGATCCCGTCCACCAGCGCCAGATCGGGCGGCACCGGCAGGCGCGCCACCGCGCGGGCCATCGCCAGCAGCGCGGCGCGCAGGATGTTGAGCGCCCCGATCTCGGTCACCGAGGCAGCGCCGACGCCGATCTCCGCCAGCCCCGACTCGCGCAAGGCGGCGAACGCCGCCTCCCGCCGCGCCGGGCTGAGCCGCTTGGAATCGTCGAGCAGCGCCGCCAACCGCGCCGGCACGCCGGACGGGAACACCACAGCCGCGGCCAGCACCGGGCCGGCGAGCGGGCCGCGCCCGACTTCGTCCACCCCCGCGACCCGGCCGCCCGCCGCCTGCTCCAACACGAAATCCGGCATCCGGCGGCGATAGCAGAGCGCGCGCCGCCGGGGTAGGACGGCAGGGCACATCCAAGGGAGGCCGGCGATGGACGTGAAGGGCAAAGTGGTGCTGGTGACCGGCGCGGCGCGCGGGCTGGGCCGCACCTACACCGAGGGCCTCGCCGCCGCCGGTGCCCTGGTGGTGGCCGGCGACCTTACCGACTGCGGCCCCGCGGTGGCGGCGGCGCGCGCGGCCGGTGGTCAGGCGGTCGCGGTGCGCCTCGACGTGACCGACCCCGCCTCCTGCGCCGCGATGGCCGCGGCGGCGGTCGCGGCATTCGGGCGGATCGACGCCCTGGTGAACAACGCCGCGCTGTATGGCAGCCTGCGCGGCGGCCGGTTCACCGCCATCCCCGAGGCCGACTGGGACGCGGCCATGACGGTGAACGTGAAGGGCATCTGGAACGG
>JAJZVS010000308.1 GCA_021845555.1 Pseudomonadota bacterium | reverse complement strand
GACCCGGGCCGCGATCGAGGATGCCGCCGGGGCGCTGGCGGCCGGCGCGGCGCTGTTCGCGTTCGGCCAGGCGGATCGCTGACGGCGGGGCAGGGACGCGATCGCGGAGGCGCGTCCCGGGTGGGTGCGACGGCCGCGGGCGATGCGATGACGGCGGAACATCGCCCGGTCCTGCCCGCCGGGGGAGTCGAACCCCCACGTCTTGCGACTGCGGATTTTAAGTCCGCTGCGTCTACCGTTCCGCCAGGCGGGCTGCGCGGGCGTCCGGGGTTACGCAAGCCCCCGCGCGATGTCCAGCGCGCGGCGGAGCAGGGTCTCGGACGCCTCCGGCGTGCGGAACCCGCTGTGCGCCGACAGGGTCACGTTCTCCAGCGCGGTCAGCGGGTGCCCCCCCGGCAGCGGCTCCTCGGTGAACACATCCAGCGCGGCATGGGCCAGGCGGCCGGCGCGCAGCGCGGCGATCATCGCCGGCTCGTCGATCAGCGCCCCCCGCGCGGTGTTCACCAGGATCGCATGGGGCTTCATCCGCGCCAGCCGCGCCGCGTCGAGGAAGCCGCGGGTTTCGTCGGTCAGCAGCAGATGCAGCGACAGCACGTCGCTTTCCGCCAGCAGCGTGTCGAGAGCGACGAAGGTCACGCCGGGCGCGGAACGTTGCGTGCGGTTCCAGGCCAGCACCCGCATGCCGATCGCCGCGCCGAGTCGCGCCAGTTCGCCCGCGATCCCGCCGAACCCCAGCAGGCCGAGGGTCTTGCCGGTGAGCTGCGGTCCCTCGGTGCGGGTCCAGCGTCCGGCGCGCATGTCGCGGTCCATCCGCGCGATCCCGCGCGCGCCGGCCCACATCAGCGCGAAGGCGTGCTCGGCCACCGCGGTGTCGCCGTAGCCCTTGATGATGTGCACCGTGATGCCGAGGGCGGCGAGTTCCTCCGGGTGCATGTAGCTGCGCGCGCCGGTGCCGAGGAAGATGACGTGGCGCAGCCCGGCGCAGCGGGCCATCGCCGCCGTTGGCATGCGCGAATGGTCGTCCAACACGAAATCGTAGCCGGCGAGCAGGCCGGGGAGTTCCTCCGGCGCGACCTCCTCCTGCTCGCGCACGTCCACCGGCGGGTCGTCGGGGCGCGCCACGCGGCGGAACACGTCCGCCAGATCGTCCACCGCATCCAGGAACAGGCCGCGCATCCGTTCTCCCCCTGCCGAGCGCCGCGACCGCGGCGGCGCGCCCAGTGTAGCGAAACCGGGGCTGTCGCACAGCACGCGGCACGATCGGCGCGCCATCATCCACGGGAGCGGCTTTGACCCCCTCGCGCGGCGCCGGTAAGACCTTGCGCTGGAGGAACCGCGCATGACCCAGACCCCGCCCGCCGCACCCGCAACGCCAGCGGCCGAACTCTCGGTCTGGCGCTCCATGCTGTTCGTGCCCGCCACCGCGCCGCGCTTCATCGCCGGCGCGGCTGATCGCGGCGCCGACGCGATCATTCTCGATCTGGAAGATTCGGTGGCGCCGAGCGAGAAGGACCGTGCCCGCACGCTGCTCGCCGACGCCATCCCGCAGGTGGCGCGGCGCGGCGCGGACGTGCTGATCCGCGTCAATCGCCCGTGGCGGCTGATGGTGCGCGACATCGAGGCGGCGGTGCTGCCCGGCGTGTGCGCGCTGATGCTGACCAAGGTGGACAGCGCCGAGCAGGTGCAGGCCGCTGCCGAAATGGTGGACGAGCTCGAGATCGAGCGCGGACTCGTCCCCGGCAGCCTGCGCTTCGTCGTGCTGGTGGAAACCGCCGCCGGGTTCTTCCGCCTGGAAGCGATCGCGCGTGCCCATCCGCGCATCTTCGCGATCAGCCTGGGGGCGGAGGATTTCGCCGCCTCGGTCGGCATGCAGGCCGAGCCGGAGGGGCTGTTCTACCCGAAACAACATACCGTGTTCGCGGCTCGTGCCGCCGGCATCGCGCCGCTGGGGTTTGTCGGCTCGATCGCCGACTTCCGCGACCAGGAGGCGTTCCGCGCCATCGTCCGCCGCTCCCGCCGGCTGGGGTTCGTCGGCGCGTCCTGCATCCATCCGTTGCAGGTCGCGGTACTGAACGAGGAATTCGCCCCGAGCGCCGAGGAGGTCACGCGGGCGGCCGCCATGGTCGCCGCCTATGACGCGGCGCTGGCCGCCGGCACCGGGGCGGTGCAGTTCGAGGGCAAGATGATCGACGTGCCGGTGGTGGCCCGCGCCCGCACCGTGCTGGCGCAGGACGCCGCGATCCGGGCCCGGCTGGCGCGCGCGCGGTAAGCGCCGCGCCGTCGTTTAACCCGCTACGAAAACATCTGATCGGAACGGCGCTTCGGCGCAGCTTCACCTCTCCCGCGGGAGCGGGAGAGGTCGGTTCGCGCAGCGAACCGGGTGAGGGTGGGCGCCGCCCCGGTCAGCCCCCCGCATCCTCCGCCAGCATTGCGGCGGCCTTTTCGCCGATCATGATCGCGGGCGCGTTGGTGTTGCCCGAGGTGAGCGTCGGCATGATCGAGGCATCGGCGACCCGCAATCCCGCGATGCCGTGCACCCGCAGCCTGGCATCGACCACCGCCAGCGGATCGGACCCCATCTTGCAGGTCCCGACCGGGTGATAGGTGGTCTCCGCCACAAGGCGCACCCAGTCGATGATCTCCTCGTCCGTCGTCAGCGCCGCGCCCGGGGCGCGTTCCGTCACCTGGAACGGCGCCAGCGCCGGCGCGGTCATCACCGCGCGGGCGATGCGCACGGCGCGGGCGGTGATCTCCGCGTCCACCGGCGCGGACAGGAAGTTGAAGCGGATCGCCGGCGGACGCCGCGGATCCGATGAGACGATATGGACCTGCCCCTTGCTCTCGGGCCGCATCGGATGCGCGTAGCAGGTCATGCCGGACTGGCGCGCGATACGCGGCCCGCGCGGCCCCGGCTCGGTCAGCATCGGCACCCAGCCGAGCAGCACGTCGGGCGCCTCCAGCCCCTCGCGGGAGCGGACGAAGGCGCGCAGCGGGGCGCCCACCATCGACAGCAGGCTGGGCCGGCCGAGCGCATAGGCCAGCGCCTGGCCCACCAGGCCGAGGCCCCGGCCGCGGTCGTTGAAAGTGATCCCGCGCGTGCCGATCGCCCAGCGGGTGCGGGGCGCGTAATGATCGCGCAGGTTCTCGCCCACGCCGGGCAGCGCCTGGCGCACCGCGATGCCGAGTGCGCCCAGCCGCTCCGGTTGGCCAATGCCGGAGAGCTCCAGAAGTTGCGGCGAATTGATCGAGCCGCCGCAGACCACGACCGCGCGCCCCGCCCGCGCCTCCCGCGTCCCGCCGGGCTGGGCGTAGCGCACGCCGGTGCAGCGCGCGCCATCGAACAGCAGCGTCTCGGCCAGCGCCGCGGTCTCGATCCGCAGGTTCGCGCGCTTGCGCGCGGGATCTAGGTAGCAGCGCGCGGTGCTCATCCGCCGCCCGGCGGCGATCGTCGCCTGGCTCATGGCGATGCCGTCCTGGCTCGCGCCGTTGTAGTCCGGGTTGTGCGCGATGCCGCACTGCCCGGCCGCGGCGATCAGCGCGGCGAACAGCGGATCGCGCGGCGGCGGATCGGTGACGCGCAGCGGACCGTCCCGGCCGCGGAACGCGTCGTCGCCGATCGCGGTGCTTTCCATCCGCTTGAAGAACGGCAGCACGTCGGCGTAGCTCCAGCCGCGGTTGCCCATCTGCGCCCAGGTGTCGAAATCCCGCGCCTGGCCGCGCACGAAGGCCATGCCGTTGATCGCGCTCGACCCGCCGAGCAGCTTGCCGCGCGGCACCGGCACCGCGCGCCCGTTGGTGGCGGCTTCAGGCTCACCGCTGTAGAGCCAGTTCGCCGCCGGATTGGTGATCATCCGCGCGTAGCCGACCGGAATGCGCGTCCAGGGGTGATCGGCGGCGCCGGCTTCCAGCAACAGGACCCGGGTGCGCGGATCGGCCGACAGCCGGTTGGCGAGGACCGCCCCGGCCGAGCCGGCGCCGATCACGATGTAGTCGTAGGTCTGCACCGGCGTTCCCCGTTTCCGCGCGTTTCCGCCGGTCATTGCGCCGGGGCGGGGCCGGGCGTGTCAACCTGCCGTGGCCGAAGGACACCGACTCGGTGCGATTGCCATTGAGTTGGCGGTCCGGATGGGCCATGTTCCCGCCGTCCCGAGCATCCGACGCGGGAGAGCGCGGCCCGAGAGGGTCGCCGCCGAAGGCGCAACCGGCCCCCGGAAACGCTCAGGCAAAACGGACCGCGCCGGGATCAGGGATCTCTGGAAAGCCAGCCGGCAACGCTTCGCCGGTTGCACCGACGAAGTAAGAACGGCCGACAGGCTGTTTGAATCTTTCAGGTTCCGCGACAGAGGGGGGTCAGCCTGCCGGTATCCTGCCGGTGGGGGGACCCTGACCGCGGAGCCTCGGCTTGACCCATCCCACCCCGCCTGACGCCCCGGCGATTTGCACCGTTCCGCTGGATGCCTGGCATCGCGCCCTCGGCGCGCGGATGGT
>JAJZVS010000307.1 GCA_021845555.1 Pseudomonadota bacterium | reverse complement strand
CCCCCAGCAACCAGGCGGAGACATGGTCGAATGTCTGGGCCTACACGACGATCCCGAGCGTGCGGGAGATCCTGGTGGTGCGCAGCGCCACGATCGGCGCGGACCTGCTGCGCCGCGGCGCCGACGGCTCCTGGCCGGAGCGGGCGGAGACCCTGACCGAGGGGGTGCTGCGGCTGGACAGCATCGGCTTCGCGGTGCCGCTGGCGGCGCTCTATCGCACCACCCGGCTCGCGCCGCGGTCCGGGACGGCGGGATAGACCGGCGCCGGCGTTCGCGCCCGCTGTTACCGGCGACGTCTGTCTGCTGCGGCCCGGAGGTTCTTGCCGGACGCGCGTCCTTTCTTGACAAAAGCCGGGGTATGCGTACACATTATGTGTCCACTTTGGAGATGTGCCATGGCCGAGCCGCGGCAGGACGAGCAGGCACCACCACCCCTACGGGTGGGCGTGCGGGAGCTACGGGGGAATTTGACCGGGTTTCTGCGCCAGGCAAGGCAGGGCGCCTCGTTCCTGGTCACGTCGCACGACCAGGTGCTGGCCGAGATCCGTCCGCCGTCGAAAGCCGAGCGGCCTCGCCGTCGGCCGGGTGCTTTGCGGGGCAAGATCAGGATGGCGCCTGACTTCGACACACTCCCGCCGGAAGTGCTGGCAGCGATGGAAGGCGAGGACGAATGATACGGTCGGCGACTTCCGCCGACCGTATCGCGCGTGGGGTTAGTGGGGCGGCCACGCGCGAAATCAAAGAAATACCAGGACTTCTGAGAAAAGCGGGTATATGAGGCTGCTCCTCGACACGCACGCGCTCCTGTGGTGGCTGGCCGATGACGACCGGCTTGGACCGCGGCCGCGGGACCTGATCGAAGACCCCGGCAACGATGTCCTCGTCAGCGTCGTGTCGCTCTGGGAGATTGTCGTGAAGCAGCGCGTCGGCAAGCTGGAAGCCGACATCGAGGAGATCGTGGAGGCTGTCGGGCGGGAGGGATTCGCCTGTCTCGACATCAGCACGGCGCATCTCCTGACCCTTGCAGGGTTGCCGATGCATCACCGCGACCCGTTCGATCACCTGCTCATCGCGCAGGCGCTGGCGGAGGATGTCACCTTCCTTTCGAACGATCGCAACGCCGCCCGGTGCCAGGTCCGGCTCGTCACCTGCGCGGATCCGCCGCCACCATCCGCGCAGGGATAACGGCCGACCCTACCGGTTCATCCCCCGCACCGCCTCCACCACCGCCCGCGTCACTTCCTTCGTCGTCGCCTTGCCGCCCAGATCGGGCGTCATGATCCCCGCGGCACACACCTGCTCCACCGCGCGCATCAGCAGCGCCGCGCCGGCGGCCTCGCCCAGATGCTCCAGCATCATCGCCCCGGTCCAGAACGTCGCCACCGGGTTGGCGATCCCCTTGCCGGTGATATCGAAGGCGGAACCATGGATCGGCTCGAACATCGACGGGCTGCGCCGCTCCGGATCGATATTCGCAGTCGGCGCGATGCCGAGCGAGCCGGCCAGCGCGGCGGCGAGATCGGACAGGATATCGGCGTGCAGGTTGGTCGCGACCACCGTATCGATCGTGCGCGGCTTGCAGACCATGCGCATGGTCATCGCATCGACCAGCTCCTTGTCCCAGCGCACGTCCGGATAGTCGTGGCTCACCAGCCCGGCGATCTCGTCCCAGAACACCATGCCGTGCCGCTGGGCGTTCGATTTCGTCACCACCGTCAGCTGCTTGCGCGGGCGCGACCGCGCAAGGTCGAAGGCGTAGCGCATGATCCGCTCGACCCCGCGGCGGGTGAAGATGGCGGTTTCGGTCGCCACCTCCTCCGGCAGGCCGCGATGGGTGCGCCCGCCCTGGCCGGAATATTCGCCCTCCGAGTTCTCGCGCACGATCACCCAGTCCAGGTCGCCCGGCCCGACGTCGCGCAGCGGCGAGACGATGCCGGGCAGGATGCGAGTCGGGCGGACATTGGCATACTGGTCGAAGCCCTGGCAGATCGCGAGCCGCAGCCCCCACAAGGTCAGGCTGTCGGGCAGGTTGGGATCGCCCACCGCGCCGAAATAGATCGCATCCGCCGTGCGCAGCCAGGCCAGCCCGTCGGCCGGCATCATCTCGCCGTGCTTGCGGTACCAGTCCGATCCCCAGTCGTACTGATCGACGATCAGCGAGAAGCCGCCGTCGCGGGAGGCGACGGCGTCCAGCACTTCGAGCCCGGCGGCGATCACTTCGGGACCGATGCCGTCGGCGGGGATGGAGGCGATACGATGGCTGCGCATGAAAACGACTACCGTTGCAGTTGCGGAGAAAAACTCAGGCTTCGGCGGCGGCGCGGCGCTCGGTGGCTTCCTCGGCCGAGCTGATCCCGCCATGCGCGGCCGACCAGGCCACGGGGTCTTCCAGGAAGCGGCGCACCTCGCCCAGCGCGGATTCGGGGAAATACGGCCGCTCGCGGCACACTTCCAGCACGTCCCACCAGGTGCACAAATGGTGCAGCGCGATGTCCATCCGCGCCAGCGTCTCGAACGCGCCGGGAAAGACGCCGTAGAAGAACACCACGAAAGCGTGGTTCACCTCGGCGCCGGCATCGCGCAGCGCCTGGGCGAAGCGGATCTTCGACTGCCCGTCGGTCGTCAGGTCCTCCACCAGCAGGGTGCGCTTGCCCTCCGGCACGTCGCCCTCGATCAGCGCGTTGCGGCCGAAGCCCTTGGGCTTCTTGCGGACATAGGCCATCGGCGCGCCCATCCGGTCGGCGATCCAGGCGGCGAAGGGGATGCCCGCCGTTTCGCCGCCGGCTACCGCCTCGATCGTCTCGTAGCCGACGTGGCGGTGGATCTTCTCCACCCCGAGTTCGCAGATTTTCGTCCGCGCGCGCGGAAAGAAGATGATCCGCCGGCAGTCGATATAGACCGGGGACTTCCAGCCGGAGGTGAAGGTATAGGGTTCGTCGGGGCGGAAGTTCACCGCCTTGATCTCGAGCAGGATGCGCGCGGTGGCCAGCGCCGCGTCGCGGTCCCAGTCGGACAGGTCCGGCGTCTTGGGCAGGGTCTGGGCGGGCTTAGCCATGATGGAGGGATCCTCGCTGTCGTCGCCGCTTCCTAGGCCGATTGCGGCAAGGGGGAAATATGCCCGCGGCCGCGGTCGGCCCGGCAGGCTCGCAATCGGCCCGGGCGATGCCCATTTTCAGACCGTGCCCCGTTGTTTCCGGGGCCCGGGACCAACCACGAAGGGATCAGCCGATGTCTGAAGCCAAGATGGCCCACCCCCGGGACGAAGAGGCCCATGCCCAGATCGCCCGGCTGCGCGCGCAGGTCGAGACCCTGATGAAGGACCGGGTCGGCCCGGCGCTGGCCGGCGCGGCCGACCGGGCCGAGCACGCGATGGGCGCGGTGCGCGGCCAGGCCGAGGTGGTCTCGGGCCAGATCAAGGAGCAGCCGCTGCTCGCGGTCCTGGCCGCGGCGGCGATCGGGTTCGTCCTCGGCCGCATCACCCGCTGAGAGCGGGGCCCGGAATGCGCGTCATCCGCCTCGCACGGGTCGCGGCCGAGGCGGAGGCGTTCCGCCTGCGCCGGCGCGTCGGGCGAATGGGCGGGCAAGCGGCGCTGCTGGCGGTGGCGGCGGTGTTCCTGCTGGTCGCGCTCGGCTTCCTGGAGGCGGCGTTCTGGCTGTTCCTGGACGCGCGCATGCCCGCCGTGGCGGCGGCCCTGACGGACGCGGGGGCGAACCTCGCGCTGTGCCTGCTGCTGGCGCTGCCGGCGTTGCTCCGCCCGGCGGACGATCGGCTGGGACGGGAGGCGGGCGAGGTCCGCCGGCACGCGCTGGAGGGGATCGCCGCCGAACTCCGCCTGGGTGCGCTCGCCGGCGCGGCAACCCAGGTCCTGGTGGACTGGCTGCGCCGGGAGAAGCCGAAGAAGCCCTGAGCGGCCGCCGCCGCGAAGCGGCGTCCGGGCGCCTGTTCACCTCTCCCGCGCGCGGGAGAGGTTGGGTCCCGTCCGGTCCCGCTACGACGCCCCCGGCGCGATGTCCTCGCGCACGGCCGCGATCAGGAACTCGCGGTTGCCTTCCGGTCCGGTGATCGGGCTCGGGGCGATCCCCAGCACGCGCCAGCCGTCGAGCGCCGCCCACCAGTCGCGCACCCGCGCGCAGACGGCCGCGTGGACGGCAGGATCGCGCACCACGCCCTTGCCGCCCACCAGGTCGCGTCCGGCCTCGAACTGCGGCTTGATCAGCGCCACCGCCCAGGCACCCGGCGCGCAGAGCGCGAGCGGCGCCGGCAGCAGCGTCGCCAGGCCGATGAAACTGGCGTCGCACACCAGCACCTGCGCCGTCTCGCCGATCGTCGCCGCGTCCAGATAGCGGGCGTTGGTGCGCTCGTGCACCACCACGCGCGGATCGGTGCGCAGCTTCCAGGCCAGTTGCCCGTGCCCGACATCGACCGCATGGACCCGCGCCGCGCCGGCGGCCAGCAGCACGTCGGTGAAGCCGCCGGTGGAGGCGCCGATGTCGAGGCAGACGCGC
>JAJZVS010000306.1 GCA_021845555.1 Pseudomonadota bacterium | reverse complement strand
GACCGAGGCGACGCTGGCGCTGGCGACGCTGGTGGGGGCGTTCGAAATCGCGCGCGCGGACGATCGCCTGGTGCTGCCGGCGGCGGTGGTGACGACGCAGCCGGATCATGCGCCCGGGTTCCGGCTGCGGGCGCGGGCAGCGGGGTAACGCCGGCGCGTGGTGCTGGATCAGGGTGTACGGCGGTCGGCGCGTGCCTTGTTGCGGGTCATCGGCGCGGTCGCGCGGTCGCCCTGGTCGGACATCAGGCCGGGGAATTCGCCGAGGTTTTCTTCGAGCGCGGCTTCCTCCACCGGCTCGGCCGGCGGGATCGCGCCGCCGTGCAGCGTCATCGGGTTCGGCAGCAGGCCAGCGGTGGGATTGTCGGTGATCGCCGCCAGTTCCCGGGCCCGTTCCAGGTAGTCGGCCTCGCGTCCCTTCGGTGCGCCGTCGGCGCGCCACATGCGCAAGCCGTGGGCGCGAATGCGACGTTCCGATGCTGTCCGGGTTGTGGCCATGGGGTTCCCCCGCGTGCTGCGCCGAGAGCTTGGCGCCGGATCGGCGCGCGGACATTGACGCAGATCAACTTTGGCGCGCGCGGGCGGGATTCTTCGGGGGGCATATTCCCCGCTTCCGGCGCAGGGGCCGTCGTGGCTACAGTGGTTGTTAGAATACCGCCCGCCGGCGGCGTCCCCTGACGACCGGGCAGGCTTTTGGCCGCTGACAAGGCGGAGGTCCGGGGCCGATATGCCTCCCTGGTGGGCCGACACAGGGGCCCGCCTTCACCCGAGCAGCCGGAGATTCCCCAGAATGGCTTTCCGCACCAAGGACGCCCAGGCGCGGCTCGACGAGATCGTGACCTATCTCGCGAGCCAGGTTCCCGCGCCCGAACGAACCTCGGTCACGCTGTTCGTGACCGACTGGCTGAACGCGTCGATCATGGGCAACGCGCAGGCGCTGAAGGATCTGTCGAACCCGATGAGCATGACCGATACGCCCAATGCGGGGAACAAAGCGGACCGCGACCGCAGACGCGCGCTGATCGTGCTCGAACTGATGAAGTCCACGGCGAATCTCAACACCGGCAACGCCGTGAAGCAGTTGGGGATGGGGCAGGTGAACACCCGCTTCGCCACGCTGCTCGGTGAGCTGCGAATCGCGGCGAGTGAGACGCACGGCACCGGAGCCGCGCTCCAGGCCGTGTTCACCACCGAACTGACGGCGCATCCGCAGCGGTTCTTGCGCGCGAACCGGGTGATGATGGCCAATCTGCCCGCGGCCACCCACGCGGTCTTCTTCTATGACTACCGGCGCAGCACCTATTGCTTCGATATCGCGGCGCCGCCCGCGGTCCGCAACCCATGCCGCATCCCCGCGGTGATCGTGCCGGCAGTGGTCTGGGACAAGGTGCCGGGGCGGACCAGCAGCCAGATCGCGGGCAGCTTCGCGAGCATCGCCCCCACCGAGCTCACCGGGGCGACCACGATGATCTCCACCCAGTTCTCCGGCTGTGCGTTCTGTTTCAAGGTCGTGGGCACCCGCATCTTTGCCGCGCATATCATGCCCGACGATAACGCCGGCAGCGTGGTGACCGGCGGCGGAGCGGCGCTGGCGCGCCAACTGGGCGGGCAGGTGGCGGGAATCGCCGGCGGCAATTTCGCCGCACCCGGCAACGGCGCCGGCCAGTTCAACGTCTATGGCGCCGGCTGGTCGAATCTGGCGGCGTTTCCGAACGGCTATCCGGTGCGTGCGGCGGCCGACCAGTTCATGAACATCTTCGGGGTGGTGAAGGGCGGGGCCTGGCGGATCTACTCGCAGCACGTGCTGAACAATACATACACCACGGTCCGCATCTACTGATCGGGGCGTTTCGCTCCGGCGACAAGGCAGCCACTCATGTCCGTGCTCGATCGCTTTCGCCTGGATGGCAAACGCCTGTTCATCACCGGCGGCAGCCGCGGCCTGGGCCGCGAGATGGCGCTTGCCATCGCCGAGGCCGGGGCGGACGTGATCCTGGTCGGGCGCGACGCCGACAGCCTGGCGCGCACGGCGGACGACATCCGCGCGCGCGGCCGGCAGGTCTGGACGATCCAGGCCGATGCCGGCACGGCGGAGGGTTGCGCGCGCGCCTGTGCGGAAGGTCTCGCGCTGGGGCCGATCGATATCCTCATCAACAACATCGGCGGGCGCCGGGTGAACGTGCCGATCGAGGACGAACCGCTGGAGGTCTGGCGCGAGCTGATGGACCTCAACCTCACCAGCACCTTCCTGTGTACCAAGCTGATCGGCGGGGCGATGCTGGCCCGCGGGCAGGGCGGTCGGGTGATCAACATCGCTTCGGTCAGCGGGCTGATCGCCAATCGCGGCGTCGGCGGGCGGCATTACGAGACGGCGAAGGCGGCCGTGCTGCAGTTCACCCGCGCCACCGCCGCCGATTGGGCGCCGCGCGGGGTGACGGTGAACGCCATCCTGCCGGGCGGGTTCATGACGGAACCCAATCAACGCTGGGCGCGCGAGACCCCGGAGATCATCCGCGCCTTCGAGGCCCAGGTGCCGATCGGCGCCTTCGGCCAGCCGGAGGACCTCGGCCCCTTGGCGGTCTATCTGGCCAGCGAGGCGTCCCGCTACATGACCGGCGCGGCGCTGGTGATCGACGGCGGCTACACGCTCTGGTGAGGGCAACACCCGGCCCCCCGGCTTGGCCTTCATCCGGCCCCGGCGCAGACTGGGCGGATCGTTCCCCTGTGCCAGGATCCCCCCGCATGTCCCCGCTTGAGACCATCCGCCGCACCCACGCCGAGCTCACCGCGATCCGCCGCGATCTGCACGCGCATCCCGAACTGGGGATGAACGAGCACCGCACCGCCGAGGTGGTCGCGCGGAAGCTGGAGGAATGGGGAATCGAAGTGCACCGCGGTGTCGGCGGCACCGGCGTGGTCGGCGTGCTGCGTTCGGGCAACGGACCGGGCGCGATCGGGCTGCGCGCCGATATGGATGCGTTGCCGATCACCGAGGCGAGCGGCGCCGCCTATGCCAGCGAGAACCCCGGCACGATGCACGCCTGCGGCCACGACGGGCACACGACGATGCTGCTCGGCGCGGCGCGCTACCTGGCGGAGACGCGGGCCTTCAACGGCACGGTGAACTTCATCTTCCAGCCCGGGGAGGAAGGCGCCGGCGGCGCGCTGGCCATGCTGGAGGACGGGCTGTTCAAGCGCTTTCCGTGCGACCGGATCTTCGGCATCCACAACCGGCCTGGCATGAAGGTCGGGCAGTATGCGATCAGCCCGGGCGCGTCCTCCGCCGGCGGCGCGTTCTTCGATATCGCGATCACGGGCCGTGGGGCGCACGGCGCGCGGCCGGAGGAGAGCGTGGATCCGGTGCTGGTCGCCTGCCACATCGGCACCGCGCTGCAATCGCTGATCGCACGCAACCTCTCGCCCTGGAAGGCGGCGGTGCTGAGCGTCACGAAGATCGAGGGCGGCGCGGCCTACAACGTGATCCCCGGCAGCGCGACGCTCGCCGGCACCGCGCGGGCGATGCAGCGGGAGACGCTGGAGATGCTGGAGCAGGGGATCGCCCGCATCGCGACCAACGTCGCCGCCGCGTTCGGCGCCACCGCGACCACCGATTTCCGCGTCATCTTCGCGCCGCTGATCAACGACGCCGCCAGCGCGCAGGAATTCGCCGATGCCGCGGCGGAGTTGGTGGGCGAGGACAAGGTGGATCGCAACCGTTCGCCCGGCATGGGGTCGGAGGATTTCAGCTTCATGATGGAGCAGGTGCCCGGCGCCTACCTGAACGTCGGCAACGGCGACAGCGCCGCGTTGCACAACGCCCGCTACGACTTCAACGACGAGGCGACGCCGTTCGGCGCCGCGCTGTTCGCCCGGCTGGTGGAGCGCAAGCTGGCGAAAGGATAGCGCGGTCGCGCTCACTTCTCCCGCACGCGGGAGAAGTGAGCGTGCGGCGTTATGCGCGCTGCGCGGCCTCGGCCTCCGGGCTCAGTGGCACCGGCAGATACTTCGCGTAGTCTTTCGGCACCACCTGCCAGATCTTCGGCAGGGTCCGCGCCCAGTCGTGCAGCAGCCGCGCGGCGTATTGGGAATTGGTTTCGGCGATGTGCTGGGTCACCAGGTCGCGTAATTCCTGCTCCCAGTGCGGATGGGCGATGCGCTGCCACAGCAGCGTATCGGGGTTGAGCCGCTTCTCGAACAGGTTCTCCGGATCATAGACGAAGGCCATGCCGCCGGTGAAGCCGGCGCCGAAATTATCGCCCACCGGGCCGAGGATCGCCACGGTCCCGCCGGTCATGTATTCGCAGCCGTTGGAGCCGCAGCCTTCCACCACCGCCCGCGCGCCGGAGTTGCGCACGGCGAACCGCTCGCCCGCCTGGCCGGCGGCGAACAGCAGCCCCGCGGTCGCGCCATACAGCACGGTGTTGCCGATGATGGTGTTCTCGTTGCTGCGCAGCGTGGAGGACGGCGCCGGACGCACCACGATGGTCGCGCCCGACAGGCCCTTGCCGAC
>JAJZVS010000305.1 GCA_021845555.1 Pseudomonadota bacterium | reverse complement strand
CGATCTGCCCCGGCGCCACCGCCGCGGAGATCCGCGCGGCGCACCATCGGCTGATGCGCGCCGCCCACCCCGATGCCGGCGGATCGGACTGGATCGCGGCCCGGCTCAACCTGGCGCGGGAAGTGCTGCTCGGACCGCACGGGCGCTGAGGGCAAGAAACCTCGCGCTTTCGCCGGCCCGGGGGAGTATTTCGTCAACCACTGGCGACTCAGGGAGATTGCGCGGCGCGCCACTCTCGCGGGAAGGTGAACCGGCCGACCATCCCGGTACGCCATAATTCCGCCGCTCGACCATGCTGCCTCGCCGGATCGTCCGAACACCACCGCAACATCGCGGGGAGACACGCCGCCCATGAAGCCATTGCGCAAAGCCGTCCTGCCGGTCGCCGGCCTCGGCACCCGTTTCCTGCCCGCCACCAAGGCGATGGCCAAGGAGATGCTGCCGGTCGTCGACAAGCCATTGATCCAGTATGCGATCGAGGAAGCGCGCGCGGCCGGAATCGAGCAGTTCTGCATGGTCACCGGCCGCGGCAAGACCGCCCTGGTGGAACATTTCGACATCGCCTTCGAGCTGGAAGACACGCTGCGCGCCCGCGGCAAGCAGGACGCGTTCAAGCTGCTGGAAGGCACCCAGGTCGAGCCCGGCTCGATGGTCACGGTGCGCCAGCAGGTGCCGCTCGGCCTCGGCCACGCGATCTGGTGCGCGCGCGCCTTCGTCGGCGACGATCCCTTCGCGGTGCTGCTGCCGGACGATCTGGTGCTGTCGGACACCCCCTGTCTCGCCCAGTTGGCCGCCGCCTACCGGGAGACCGGCGGCAACGTGGTCGCGGTCACGGAAGTGCCGCGCGCGCACACCAACCGCTACGGCATCCTGAAGACCGGGCACGACGACGGCCGCCTGGTGGAGGTGCGCGGCCTGGTGGAGAAGCCGGCGCCGGAAGACGCGCCCTCCACCCTGTCGATCATCGGCCGCTACGTGCTGATGCCCGAGGTGATCGGGGAGCTTGCCCGCATGGATCGCGGCGCCGGCGGCGAAGTGCAGCTGACCGACGGCATGGCCGGGCTGATCGGCCGCCAGCCGTTCCACGGATTGCGCTACGAGGGCCGCCGCTTCGATTGCGGCAACAAGGCCGGGTTCCTGGAGGCGCAGATCGCCTTCGCGCTGAAGCGCCCCGATCTGGCCGATCAGGTGCGCGCCTTCCTGCGCAACTACACCTGACCGCCGCGCATCACTCCCTTCGGGCCGGTTTCCCTTCCGCCTCTTGACCCACGTCAATGCGGCCACCCCGCCGCGGAGCGGACAAAGCGGCACCCGCCACCCGCCGGCGGGGCGGACGCTGTTGGAGGATCCCATGCGCCTCAAGGATCTGCTGGTCGTGCTCGATACCACCCCGCGCAGCGACGTGCGGCTGGCGCTCGCACTCGATCTCGCGCGGCGCAATGACGCGCATCTGACCGGGCTTTGTCCCCTCGAACTGCTGCTGCCGTCGGATCTCGGCTTCGCGCTCGGCGGCTACCCCGAGGTGATGGCGCTGCAGGCCGCGGTCGATGAGGTGCAGGCCAAGGCGTCGGAAGCGGCGCAGGGGCTCGAGGCGCGCTTCCGCGAGGCGCTGCGGCGGGAGGGGGTGGCCGGCGACTGGCGCACCGCCGACGGCCCGGCCGCGGAGGCGGTGGCCTTCAACGCCCGCCATGCCGACCTGACTCTGCTCGGCCAGCCGGACCCGGAACATCCGCTGCCGCCCTCGGCGCGCGGCATGGTCGCCGACACGCTGATGACCGCCGGCCGGCCGTTGCTGGTGATCCCCTACGCCGGCAGCTTCCCCAGCATCGGCCGCAGCGTGCTGATCGCCTGGACCGAAACCCGCGAGGCCGCCCGCGCCGCCAGCGACGCGCTGGCGCTGATCGATCCCACGGCTTCGGTCACGGTGCTGACGATCTCCCCGCCGGGTTCCGGCAGCGCCGGCGTCGCGGTGCCGGGGGCGGAGATCGCCGCCCACCTGGCCCGCCACGGCCTGACGGTCTCGGCGGCGACGACGGTGCGCGATGCCACTATCAGCGATGCCGACGTTCTGCTGAGCTACGCCGCCGATCTCGGCGCCGATCTCCTGGTGATGGGCGGCTACGGCCATGCGCGGGTGCGCGAACTGGCGCTCGGCGGCATGACGCGGGACATGCTGCGGCACATGACGCTGCCGGTGCTGATCTCGCACTGAAACCGCCCTGGTGTCCTGCCCCTGAAATGCCTTCGCATTTCAGGGACCAGCAGGCCACTGAAAACAAGGAGCCAGTGTCCCGACGCATGATGACGATATTTGCGAGTCGGGACACTAGTATCCGATCGCAGAGAAGCGTGAGTCGCAGCGCGACCACGCTTCGCCGCGTGAATCGGATACTTATCCGAATCGCGACGTATCGACTTTCATTGAAAGTTGATACTAGGCACCCACCGACTGCACCGCGCCGAAGCCCACCGTCACGGCGCCGAGGTCGAGCTGCATGCCGGACGCGCTCGATTGCACCCCGGTCGCGGTGCCGGTCACGGTGAACGGCAGCGGTGTGCCCGCGGTGCCGCCGAGCACCGAGACGTTGTAGGCGCCATCCGGCATCGTGGCGCCGGCGTTGTTGGTGCCGTCCCAGGTCCAGCTGTTCTGCCCGGCGGTCGCGTTCACCGAGGCGGTGCGCACCGTCTGCCCGTTGGCGTCGGTGATGACGATGCGCGCCGGCTCCGCCGTCGGCGCGGTGAAACCGACCTGCCCGGTGCCGCTCTGCAACGGGATCTGCGCCGAGGTTACGGTCACGTGCTTGCCGGTGAGCTGGCTGCCCTGCATCACCTCGCCCGACTGGGTCAGCTGGATCAGCTGGGTCAGGCTGGCGTTCGTGTTGATCTGCTGTTCCACCCCCGAGAACTGCACCAGCTCCGAGGTGAACTGATTGGTATCGAGCGGGCTGGTCGGATCCTGGTTCTGCAGCTGGGTCATCAGCATGCCGAGAAAGTCGGAGAAATTGCTCGACAGCGCCGCCAGCGCGTTCTGCCCGGTCTGCGCCGCCGCGCTGGCGGTGCCGGCGGTGGCGGCGGCGGTCTGCTGGGCGGCAACGGAGGCGAGGCTGGCACTCATGGCGAACTCCTGCGCGAAACGGATTGTCAGGCGGTGATGTCGAGGCCGGCGCGGACGAAGCGGGGCGCGGGCGGCGGCGGGGTCGCCGCGACGCCGGACGGTTCGCCGCGCCCCCCCGCCGCCCCGTCCGGTCGGGACGAGGCGCCGCCGGAGGGGTTGCCGCCGCCGCCCGAACCGAGCTGGAAGCTCAGGCTGCGCCCCTGCGCGGAGACGCCGGCCTGATCGAGCGCGCGGTGCAGCCCGGCCTGGTCGCGCTGCAGCAGGTGCAGCGTCTCGGGCCGTTGCACGCTGACCACGACGCGCGCCGGCCCGTCCGCGGTGCGGTCCAGCCGGATTTCCACCCGGCCGAGCTCGGGCGGGGCCAGTTGCAGGCTGAGCCGGTGGCTGCCCGCCGGCCCGCGCCCGAGCGCCACCAGCGCCGGCGCCAGCTGCGCGGCCGGGACAGCTTGGGTCGCGGCGCTGCCGGCGGCGTGGGGGGGCGGCACCATGCCCGCCAGGCCGGCGGGCCCCTGGCCTGCCCCCTGGCCTGCCCCCTGGCCTGGCCCCTGGCCTGGCCCCTGGCCTGGCCCCGCCGCACCCGGGGGGACGGAAATGCCGGCCGGGATCGGGAGGAGCGGCGGCGGCTGTGCGCCACCCTGGGCGGCGGCCGTGACCGGCTGGCCGCCTGTCGGCACGGAGGCGGCGGCCCCAAGGACATGCGGGCCGCGATCGGCCGGACCGCGATCGGCCAGCCCCGGGATCCCGCCCGGTGCCCCCGGATGGCGCGTCGCTGCCTGCGGCCCTGCCGCGGCCGGGATCGGGCCGGTCGTTGCCGGACCGGTCGATACGGGGCCTGGCGTCGTCGGGTTGGGCGCGGACGCCGCGGCGGCGGACGGGGGCAACGGCACCGGCAGCACGATTGCGGCGGCCTGCTGGGGCAGCGCCGTGGTGCCCCGC
This sequence comes from Pseudomonadota bacterium, assembly GCA_021845555.1. Lineage (GTDB taxonomy): Bacteria > Pseudomonadota > Alphaproteobacteria > Acetobacterales > Acetobacteraceae > JAJZVS01. The sequence goes on along the minus strand of JAJZVS010000305.1, from coordinate 519 downwards.
GCCGGCACCTTGCGGCGGGACGGCGCCCCGCCCTCCGCCTTGGTGGCCGGGGCCGGGCTTCCCGGCTGGGCCGCGCCGGCGCCGGCTGCCACGACCGCGCCCACTGGATTGGCGCCCACTGGGATGGCGCCCACTGGGATGGCGCCCACTGGGACGGCGCCAACCGGGACGGCGCCAACCTGGGGGCCTGGCGGCGGCAGGGCTGGAGGGACGGATTGCGGCGCGATCACGCCTCCGCTCGCGGGGCTGCCGGTCCCGCCTGCGGCCGCCGCTGGCGTCGTTGCGGTGCCGGACGGCGGTGCGCCGCCGCTGCCCGGCGGGGCTGCCGTGCCGGCCGAGGCGCGCACGCCCGGAGCGGGTACGCAACGGTTTTGCCCGCCTTGGGGGTTCGTGGCGACGGGTGCCGCAGCCTTGGCCCGAGCCAGATCGGTGGCGAAATCGCCGCCCGTCGGCGCGGCGGCGGCGGGAGCACGCGCGGGGACGGGTGGCGCCGAGGGAGGTGGCGGCGGCGGGGCGGCG
>JAJZVS010000304.1 GCA_021845555.1 Pseudomonadota bacterium | reverse complement strand
GTCGCCGCGAAACCCTCCCCCCGCGCCTGCAAAGGCGCACCCCATGAGCCGCCGCCGCTGGATAAAATTCTGGCCGCAGGACTGGCAGCGCGACCCCGCGCTGCGCGCCTGCTCGCTCGCGGCGCGGGGGTTGTGGATGGAACTCCTCTGCATCGCCCACGAGAGCGAGCCCTATGGCCACGTCACCCTCAACGGGCGGGCGATGACAGAGGCGGAGGTCGCGAGCATCGTGGGCCGTCCGCGTCGCGAGATCCTGCCGCTGATCGCGGAACTGGAACGCGCCGGGGTGTTCAGCCGCACCGCGGAGGGTATCATCTACTCGCGCCGCCTGGTGCGCGACGCGGACCTCTCCGCGATCGGCCGTGATCATGCCGAAAAGCGGTGGAATCAAAGGGTTGGAACACCGGACCCCAATGGGCTGCCCAATGGGCCGGCCTCGCCCGCCCCAATGCGCCAAGAAGCCAGAAGCCAGAATCCAGAAGCTTCCGTTCCGGGGGAACGGCACGGCGAAGCCGTGCCCGCCGAGGGCGCGCGGGGAGATTTCTGGAACGAAGGGCTGGCGACGTTCCGCCGGCTCACGGGCAGGCCGGCGGCACCGTCGCGCGCTTTCCTCGGGCGGATGCTGCGCGACCTCTCCGACGACTGCGCCGTGGGGCTGGCGCTGCTGCGCGAGGCCGAGGCGCTGCGGCCGGGCGATCCCACCGCCTGGCTCTCGGCTGCCGTGCAGGCACGCAGGGGCGGGCGCGAGAGCCCGTGGTCGCATGCCGCCCAGATGCGCCGCGTCGTCGAAGTGTTCGGCTTCCTTCCGGACGAGACGGGCGGGGACAGCGCGCCCTCTCTCCGCTAAGGGGGCTCGCGCAACCCGCTTGCCGCCCCATCTCGGGCGGGAACACCCGAACGAGGACCGACGTGCCGGAAGACGAACCGAGCGCCGCCACGGTGCGGCTCGCGGCGCTGGGATGCGGCATCCTGGTCGCCACGATCTACTACGCCCAGCCGCTCATCGACCCGATCAGCCGCTCGATCGGCCTCTCGCGCGCCGCCTCCGGCCTGGTGGTGACGGTGATGCAGATCGGCTTCGGCCTCGGGCTGGCCTGCATCGTGCCGCTGGCGGACCGCTACGAGAACCGCGCGCTGGTGACGGCGAGCCTCGCCGTCACCGCGGTGGCGCTGGCGGCGATCGGGCTGGCGCAGGGGACCGTGGGGTTCCTGGTGCCGGCGATGGTGGCGGGCGTGGCGTGCGTGGGTGCCCAGATCCTGGTGCCGATGGTCGCCGGCATGACGCCGCCGGCACGGCGCGGGCGGGTCATCGGCACGGTGATGAGCGGGCTGCTCACCGGCATCATGCTGGCGCGCCCGGCCGCCGCCTTCGTCGCGAGCCTGCTCGGCTGGCGCGGCGTGTTCCTCGTGGCGGCGGCGGTGACGGCGGCGGTGGGCGTCGCCTTGCGGCTCATGCTGCCGCGGCGCGAGGCGTCCGGGGCCGGGCATTACCTGGCGACGCTGCGCTCCACCGTCGCGGTGGTCGCGCGCTACGGGGCGCTGCGCCGGCGCATCGCCTACCAGGCGCTGCTGTTCGCGCTGTTCATCGGGTTCTGGACCACGGTGCCGCTGCTGCTGGCGGACCGCTTCGGCTTCGGCCAGCAGCGCATCGCGCTGTTCGCGCTGGCGGGCGCGGGCGGGGCGCTGGCCGCGCCGCTGGCCGGGCGCGTCGCGGACCGCGGGCATGCGCGCGCGGCGACGGTGGTCGCGGCGGTGGGTGCCGCGGCGACGCTGGGGGCGACGTGGCTGCTGGTGCGCTGGGGCTCGGCGGTCGCGCTGGCGCTGTGTGCCGCGCTGTTCGACGCCTGCGTGCAGACCAACCACGTGGTCAGCCAGCGCATCATCTTCGCGCTCTCGGACGCGCACCGGGCGCGGATCAACGCGGCCTACATGAGCAGCATCTTCGTCGCCGGCGCGATGGCCTCGGCGCTGGGCCCGGTGCTCTACGCGGCGTTCGGCTGGAAGGCGGTTGCCATCGCCGGGCTCGTGCTCGCGAGCCCGATCCCGCTCGCGGAGGCGCTACGGCGCGTGCCGGCTAGTGATGCCAGCGCCCCCAGCCGCCTTCGTGGCCGTGCCAGCCGTCGCCGTGGCCCCACCAGCCCCAGCCCGGACTCACGATGACCGGCGGGCCGGCATAGGCATAGCCGTAGCCCGGCTCGTAGACGCAGCCGGACAGCGCCAGCAGGGCGCCGACGAGGAGCAGGGCGCGGGCGGCGCGCGAGCGTGGGGCGCGGGTGCGCGCGGTGCGGATGGCGGCCATGGTTCGTCTCCGTGAACTTTCCGGAATCTGGGAGCGGATTGCGGCCGAAGCTTGACCGCGCGCTGGCAGGGCGGTGAAGAATTTTTCACCGGCTTCGGCAACGTAGCGCAACATTCCCGTCGTCGTTTCGCCACGATGCCGCGCCATAAGGACACAAGCCGTAGTGGAGACCGCCGCCATGCCGAGGCCTGCGTCCGTTTCGCGCCATCCGGGCCGGCGGGGGCGCATGGCTTTCCGCGGCCTCGCCATCCTGCTCTCGGCGCTGATGCCGCTCGCCGGCGCGGCGCCTGCCCTCGCGCAGTCCGAGGCCAACGCGCCGGTGAGCCCGCCCACGCTCGCGGGCCAGCTCACGCGCGTCTCCGGCACCGTGTCCTTCCATACCGCCGGCGAAACGACCTGGCAGGCGGCGGACCCTAACTACCCGATCACCTCCGGCAACTCGCTGTGGACGCAGCCGGGCTCCGGCGCCTCCGTGGTGTTCGCCGCCAGCCGCATCGCGATGGACCAGGCGACGGAGCTCGACATCGCGACGCTCGACCAGCACCGGCTGGTGGCCACCGTGCCGCAGGGCGCGGTGTTCCTGCGCCTGCGCGACATGCAGCCGGGCGACGAGGCGGTGATCGAGACGCCGCGCGGCACGGTTGCGATCGGCCAGGACGGCACCTACGAGATCGCGGCCGGCGACCAGGCGAACCCGACGACGGTAACGGTGATGCAGGGGGCGGCGCAGATCTACGGCAACGGCGTCTCCGCCATGGTGCCGGCCGGCCAGACCGCGAACATCACGGGCTCCGGCCCCTTCGTCGCCCAGGTTGGGCCGGCGCAGCAGGATCCGTTCCTCGCAGCCCAGCTTGCCTCCGAGCCCGGCTATGGCGTGCCACTGCCGCCGCCGCCGCCCGTCGCCCCGCCGCCGGCCGTGGCGCAGATGACCGGCGGCTACGAACTGATGAACACCGGTACCTGGCAGCAGACGCCGCAATACGGCGCCGTCTGGTACCCGCCGGTCGCGTCCGGCTGGGTACCGTACCGGGAGGGCCACTGGGCCTGGGTGCCGCCGTGGGGCTGGACCTGGGTGGATGACGCGCCGTGGGGCTTCGCGCCGTTCCACTACGGGCGCTGGGTGGAATACGGCGGGCGGTGGGGCTGGGTGCCGGTGGCGCCTGGCGTGGTGGTCTCCATCTCGGCGCCGCCGGTCTACGCGCCGGCGCTGGTCGCCTTCTTCGGCATCGGCGTTGGCGTCGGGCTGCTGCTCGGCGGCGCCCACCCGGTGGGCTGGTGTCCGCTCGGACCCGAGGAGCCGTTCCACCCCTGGTACCACGCGAGCCCGGCCTATATCCGCGAGGTCAACCGGGTGAACGTGGTGAACATCAACCGCATCAACGTCACCAACGTCTACAACACCACCACGATCAACCGCTTCGTCAACCGCAACGCCGTGACGGTGGTCCCGGCGCAGGTGATGGCGGACTCGCAGCATGTGCGCCCGCACGCGCAGCGCATCACGCCGGCGGATTTCGGGCAGGCGCGGCCCTTCACCAGCCTGCCGGTGCGCCCGGTCGCGACGACCGCGGGGCTGACGCCGGGGGCGGCGCGGCAGTTCGGCGTGACGCCGGTGGTGCCGCCGCAGCGCCGGGCGCCGGGGCCGGTGGTGCAGCCGGTGCCGCGCCCAGGGGCGGCGGTGCCGCTGCGGCCGAGGGGCGGCGCGCCGGTGGTGCATCCGCCGGGCGTGCCCGCGGCCGCGCCGGTGCCGGTGCCGCCGCGCCCGGGCGTGGCGCCAGGCGTGCAGCGTGCGCCGACGACACCTGTCCCGCCGCGCCCGGGCGTGGCGCCAGGCGTGCAGCGTGCGCCGACGACACCTGTCCCGCCGCGTCCAGGCGTGGCGCCGGGCGTGCAGCGTGCGCCGACGACACCTGTCCCGCCGCGTCCGCCGGTGCAGCAGCCGCATGTGGGCGCACCCGGCCCCGCCATCGCGCCGCACGCGCCGGGCGCGCCGGGCCAGTTGCCGGCGTTGCGTCCGGTGACGCCGCAGCCGCAACCACAGCGCCTGGGCCCGACACCGCAGCCGGGCCGCCTGGCGCCTGCGCCGGCGGTGCGCGGCTTCCAGCAACCCGCGCCGGCGCAGCAGGCGCCGCGTGTCGGGGCGCCTGGCCCCGCGATCGCGCCTCGCGCGCCGAGCCAGTTGCCGGCGCTGCGCCCGGTCGAGCCGCGCCCGGTCGAGCCGCGCCCGGTGCCGGCACCGGCGGTGCGCGGCTTCCAGCAACCCGCGCCGACGCCCCGGC
>JAJZVS010000008.1 GCA_021845555.1 Pseudomonadota bacterium | reverse complement strand
GACCTTCTCACCGCCCCGGAAGCCGTGGCTTGCGCACCCGCCGCGGCCGCGGCGTCACCCCCGCCTGTGCCTCCGCCGGTGGGGGCGCGGCGGCGCGGGCCGGCTTCGGTCCTGCCCCGGCCGCACTCCGCTTGCGCGGGGCCCCTCCTGCACGGGCGGCCGGCCGCTTGCCGCCGCGGCGGGCCGGGGCCGGTGCGGGCCGGCGCGGCCACAGCCAGGCGGCGACCAGCCCGCCGGACGCCAGCGCCACCCCCAGCGGATGCGCCCAGGCGAGCCTGTCCCCATAGAACCCGGCGATGCGCAGCACCGCGCCGGTATCCAGGATCAGGGCGGCAAGGAAGACCACGAGTGCCAGGATAGGAATGATGCGTCGCATGCGCCGCCAGGGTGGCCTTGGCAGCGCGCGGAACGCAAGGGCCGATCGTGCCGCCCGGCCTACGTGGCCCCGGCCAGCACGTAACGCGTGCTGCGCCCGCCTCCCGGCGCCTTCGCCAGGATGCCGCGCCGGAGCAGATCGTCGATCTCCCGCAGCGCGGTGTCCTGCGAGCAGCCGGCGAGCCCGGCCCAGCGCGAGGTGGTGAGATCGCCCTCCATCCCCTCCAGCAGCCGATCGAGCATCGCGCGCTGCCGCGGGGTGAAAGCCGCCCCGGCATGCGCCCCCCAGAACTGCGCTGTCCGCAGTACCGGCGCCAGCCGCTCGCCGGCGGTGTCGAGGGCCCGGTCGAGGCAACCGAGGAACCACGCCAGCCACGGGGTGATGTCGAGACCGCCCGTTTCCGTCGTTTCCAGCGTCGCCGCGTAGGCGTCCCGCTCAAGATAGAGCTGCGCGGACAGGCTGAAGAACCGCTCGCCGCCCGGTGCGGAGCCGGTGAGCAGGCGATCGGTGATCGCGCGGACGATCCGACCGTTGCCGTCGTCGAAAGGCCGCAGCGCCGCGAGCCAAAGATGCGCCACCCCGGCTTTCAGCACCGGATCGAGCGGGGAGGTGCCGTTGTACCACGCCAGGAAGCCGCGCATCTCCCGATCCAGCCGCGCCGGCGCCGGAAGCGGGATATGGACGCGCTGCACCGGATCGCTCGACAGCGGCATCGGCCTGCGGACGTGGGGGCGCCACGCCCCGACCGTGCTCGGGGGCGACGCGGCGTGCGCGAACAGCCCGGCGTGCCAAGCGAACAGGCGCGCGGCGGCGAGCGGTTCGGCACACGTGCGCGCGGCGTCGAGCGCCATGGCGACCGCGGCTTCGACGGCGGTATCGGCCGGGGCAGGGGCCGGGGCAGGGGCCGGGGCAGGGGACGGTGCGGGGACATCGGCGCCGAGGTGGCGACCCAGCGCGGCCTCCAGTTCGGCGGCTGCCAGCGTCACGCCGCCGAGCGCGGCGGAGGCCCCGATGTCGTCGATCAGGGTCAGCAGCGCGGCCCGGGCGCGGATCGGCGCCGGCAGGCTTTCCATCCGCCCGCTCAGCCGGCCCTGGCGGTACTGCACGTAAGCCAGCCGGACCGCCAGCCGCTTGAGGCTGAAGCGGAACTGCGGCCAGTTCTTGCGTTCATGGAGATATCGGGTCATTCACCGCACCATATGCGGCGATAGTGGGACGAAGCCTCCGCCCCTGCAACGGCATTCTCAGTGGGGGATGCGGCGAACAGATCGGGCGGCGCTCACCCTTCCGCCGCCTGCGGGAGGTGCCGGCCCCTATCCGCGCGCCGATCGGTCAGGCGCGCGCTTCTGCCGCGTCTTTACACCCACTCCGTCCCGTCCCAGCGTCCGCTCCGGCCGCCGCGCGGCCCCGCGTCACCCGTCCGAAGGAACCGCCATGTCGCCCCGCCTGCCCCGCCGCCACGTGCTCGCCGCCGCCGCCGCCGCCCTTGCCTCCCCCGCGCTCGCCGCGCCCGCGGTCCACGCTGCCGACCGCCCGGTCACGGTGGGCGTGCTGACGGATGAAACCGGCGTGCTTTCCTCCATCTCCGGCCTCGGCTCGGTGCTCGCCGCGCGCATGGCGATCGAGGATTTCGGCGGCACCGTGCTCTCCCGACCGGTGCGCCTGCTGCATGCGGACCATCAGAACAAGCCCGATATCGGCGTCGCCATCGCCCGCAAATGGTTCGATACCGAGGGCGTCAGCATGATCACCGACCTCGCCAATTCGGCGGTGGCGCTGGCGGTGCAGAATCTCGCGCACGCGCGTGGCCAGGTCACGCTGTCCTCCACCGGCGGCACGATCGAGCTGATGGGAAAGCAGTGCTCCCCGACCGGCGCCACCTGGGCCAACGACACCTATTCCGCCAGCGTCGGGCTGGTGCGCTATTTCATGGACCAGCTGCACAAGAAGACCTGGTTCCTGATGAGCGCCGACTACGCCTTCGGCCACTCCATGCTGGACCAGGCGGCGAAGGCGATCGCCGCGCATGGCGGGAAGGTGCTGGGCACGATCTACCACCCGCTCGGCACCAGCGATTACAGCAGCTACCTGCTGACCGCCCAGGCCTCGGGGGCGGAGGTGCTGATGCTCGGCAACGCCGGCACCGATCTGGTGAACGCGATCAAGCAGGCGCACCAGATGCGCCTGCCGCAGATGATCGCCGCCAGCGTGGTCACGATCATCGACGTGCATGCGATCGGGCTGGCCGATGCCGGCGGGATGACCTTCCTGACCTCGTTCTACTGGGACCGGGACGACCGGACCCGCGCTTTCGCCAAGCGCTTCATGGCGAAGCACGGCGCCCCGCCGACCATGTTCCAGGCCGGCACCTACTCCACCACGCTCACCTATCTGAAGGCGATGAAGGCGGCCGGCAGCGCGGAGGGGATCAAGGTGATGGACGCGATGCGAGCGATGCCGATCGAGGACGTGTTCAGTCGCCACGGCCGCTTGCGCATCGACGGGCGGCTGGTGCACGACATGCTGGTCGCCCGCGCCAAGCAGCCCGGAAAGGGCGTCGGCGCGTGGGATTTGTTCGATGTGGTGACTGTGTTGCCGGGCGACGCGGTGTTCCGCCCGCTGTCGGAAAGCGACTGCCCGCTGGTACATAGCTGAACCCGGCCGCCGGCCCCCGCGCGGGGGCCGGCGCGAAGCTCAGCCGGCCACCTGGTGCGGCACGTCCTTTTCGGTCAGCAGCGTCTCCAGCTCGCCCGACTGGAACATCTCGGTCACGATGTCGCAGCCGCCGACGAACTCGCCCTTCACGAACAGCTGCGGCACGGTCGGCCAGTTGGAGAACTGCTTGATCCCCTCGCGCAGTTCCGGATCCTCCAGCACATTGGCGGTGCGGAACGGCACGTTCAGGTGCGACAGGATCTGCACCACCCTGGCGGAGAACCCGCACTGCGGGAACATCGCCGTGCCCTTCATGTAGAGCATCACCGCATTGTCGGCGATTTCGGACTGGATACGCTCGAACACCGGGTTTTCTGACATCGCTTGCTTGCTCCTGTTGCCGCGCGCCTGGCGGGGCGGTCGAAAAAATTCAGTCCGGCGTGGCGGTCTGCAACGCCAGCGCGTGCAGCGTCCCGCCCATCTTCCCGCTCAGCGCGGCATAGACCATCTGGTGCTGGCGCACCCGCGGCAGGCCGCGAAAGCGTTCGGAGATCACGGTGGCGGCGTAGTGATCGCCATCCCCGGCCAGGTCTTCCACGGTCACCGCCGCATCGGGCAAGGCCGCCTTGATCAACGCCTCGATTTCCCCGGCCGCCATCGCCATCGTCGTTTCCTTCCTCAGCTTCCCATCCATTCCGGGAAGAAGCGCTCATGCGCCGCGCGCAGGGTCGCGACGGATATGGTTCCGCCATCCGGCAGTGTCAAACCCGCCCCGCCGGAAGTGCCGATGCGCACCGCCGGTATGCCCGCAGCCTCGGCGGCACGGATCAGGGCGGCGGATTCGGCCACCGCGAGCACGTAGCGGCCCTGGTCCTCGCCGAACCAATAGGCGTGGCCGGGAATGTCGCGCGGCCCGGTGGACAGGCGCACGCCGGTCCCGCCGGCCATCGCCATCTCCGCCACCGCGACCAGCAGCCCGCCGTCGGACACGTCGTGGCAGGCCCGCACCGCGCCGGCGGCGATCTGCGCGCGCACGAAGTCGCCCGCCGCGCGCTCGGCCGGCAGATCGACCGGCGGCGGGGCGCCGTCTTCCCGCCCGCCGATCTCGCGCAGCCACAGCGACTGGCCGAGCCAGCCACGGGACGCGCCGATGACAACAAGATCGAGCCAGGGCCGCAGCGCGATCCCCACCGCCTGGGCGGCGTCGTCGATCACGCCGAGGCCGCCGATCACCGGCGTGGGCAGGATCGCCCGCCCTTCGGTCTCGTTGTACAGACTGACATTGCCGGACACGACCGGGAAGTTCAGCGCCTCGCAGGCCGAAGCCATCCCGCGGATGGCGGCAGCGAACTGGCCCATCACCTCGGGCTTCTCGGGGTTGCCGAAATTCATGTTGTCGGTGACCGCCAGCGGGCGGGCCCCGGTGGCCGTCAGGTTGCGCCAAGCCTCCGCGACCGCCTGGCGCCCGCCGGCTTCGGCGTCCGCGGCGCAGTAGCGCGGCGTGCAGTCGATGGTCAGCGCGAGCGCCATCGCCTGGCCCTCGATCTTCACGATCGCGGCGTCGGCGGCGCCGGGGCGCTTGACCGTCTGCCCGCCCACGGTGGCGTCGTATTGGTCCCAGATCCAGGCGCGCGAGCACAGGTCCGGGCAGCCGAGCAGGGTCTCCAGCGCGCTGGCCAGCCCCACCCGGTCCTCCACGCGCGCCGCGTTCAGCACCGCCGGCTTCGGTGCGTCCACGGTCGGGCGATGATAGAGCGGCGCCTGGTCCGCCAGCGGGGCGAGCGGGATGTCCGCCTGCACCTGCCCAAGGTGGCGCACCACGATCCGGCCGGTGTCGGTAATCCGCCCGATCACCGCGAAATCCAGCTCCCATTTCTCGAAGATCGCCCGCGCCACGTCCTCCCGGTCCGGGCGCAGCACCATCAGCATGCGCTCCTGGGATTCCGACAGCATCATCTCGTAGGCGGACATGCCGGTCTCGCGCTGCGGCACGCTGTCGAGGTCGAGGTCGATCCCGACCCCGCCCTTGCCCGCCATCTCCACCGAGGAGCTGGTGAGCCCGGCCGCGCCCATGTCCTGGATCGCGACAATAGCGTCGGTCGCCATCAGTTCCAGGCAGGCCTCGATCAGCAGCTTCTCGGTGAACGGGTCGCCCACCTGCACCGTGGGGCGCTTCTCCTCGGCGTCCTTGCCGAACTCGGCGGAGGCCATGGTGGCGCCGTGGATGCCGTCCCGCCCGGTCTTGGAGCCGACATAGACGACCGGGTTGCCTACCCCGGCGGCGGCCGAGAGGAAGATGCGGTCGACCGCGGCGATCCCCACCGTCATCGCGTTGACCAGCGGGTTGCCGTTGTAGGCCGGGTGGAAATTGACCTCCCCGCCCACCGTCGGCACGCCGACGCAATTGCCGTAGCCGCCGATGCCGCGCACCACGCCGTCCACGACGCGCTTGGTGACCGGTAGCGCCGGGTTGCCGAAGCGCAGCGCGTTCAGATTGGCGATCGGCCGCGCGCCCATGGTGAACACGTCGCGCAGGATGCCGCCCACGCCGGTCGCCGCCCCCTGGTACGGCTCGATGAAGCTCGGGTGGTTGTGGCTCTCGACCTTGAAGACCGCCGCCAGTCCGTGGCCGATCTCGACCACGCCGGCGTTCTCGCCCGGCCCGTGGATCACCCAGGGCGCCTTGGTGGGCAGCTGCTTGAGGAACACGCGGGAGGATTTGTACGAGCAATGCTCGGACCACATCACGCTGAACACGCCGAGCTCGGTCAGGCTGGGGGGGCGCCCCAGGATATCCAGCACCTTGGCGTATTCCTCGGCGCTCAGCCCGAAGCTGCGGGCCAGCGTCGCATCGACCGGGGGTTGCACGCTCATGCCGCCGCCAATGCTTCGAACAGCGGCTTGCCGTCCTCGCCGCCCATCAGCGGGTCCACGAGGTCCTCGGGGTGCGGCATCAGTCCCAGCACGCGCAGGTTGGGCGCGTAGATGCCGGCGATGTTGCGCGCGCTGCCGTTGCGGTTCGCCTCGGGCAGCACCTTGCCGGCCGGGGTCGCGTAGCGGAACGCCACCAGGCCCTCGTCTTCCAGCCGGTCGAGCGTCTCCTCGTCGGCGAAGTAGTTGCCGTCCCCATGCGCCATCGGCGCCCGGAACACCGCGCCGCGCTGGTAGCGGGCGGCGAACACCGTATCGGCCCGTTCCACCCGCAGATGGCAATCGGCGGAGATGAAGCGCAGGCCGGCGTTGCGCAGCAGCGCGCCCGGCAGCAACCCGGCTTCGGTCAGGATCTGGAAGCCGTTGCAGACGCCCAGCACATAGCCGCCGCGCGCCGCATGATCGCGCACCGCGCGCATCACCGGGGACTGCGCCGCCATCGCCCCGCAGCGCAGATAATCGCCGTAGCTGAACCCGCCGGGCAGCACCAGCAGGTCCAGCCCGGCGAGGTCGGTCTCGGTATGCCAGACCATGCGGGGCGCGTGGCCGGAGGTCCGCTCCAGCGCGATCGCCATGTCGCGCTCGCGGTTGATGCCGGGGAACAGGACGATGCCGGCCTTCATGCGCCCTCCACCGCGACGCGGAAGCTCTCGATCACCGTGTTCGCGAGCAGCTTGCGCGCCATCTCCTCGGCCACCGCGCGGGCGCGGGCGGGATCGGACTCCTTCAGTTCGAGCTCGATCACCTTGCCGGCACGCACCTCTCCCACGCCGGCGAAGCCCAGCGTGGCCAGCGCGTGGCCGATCGCCTTGCCCTGGGGGTCGAGCACGCCGGGTTTCAGCATCACCGTGACGGTGGCCTTCACTGCCCCGCTCCTGTCACTGCCCCGTTCCTGTCATTGCCCCATTCCTGTCATTGCCCCATTCCTGTCATTGCATCGTCTCCGGACCCTTCATGTCGCGCGAGCCGGCTTCCGGCAGGATGCCGAGGCGCTTGGCGACCTCCTGATAGGCTTCCTCGACCTTGCCGAGGTCGCGGCGGAACCGGTCCTTGTCCATCTTCTCGTTGGTCTTGCTGTCCCACAACCGGCAGTTGTCCGGGCTGATCTCGTCGGCCAGGACGATCCGCATCTCCTCGTTTTCCCACAGCCGGCCGAACTCGACCTTGAAATCGACCAGGGTGATGCCGACGCCGAGGAACAGCCCGGTCAGGAAATCGTTGATCCGCAGGGTCAGAGCGACGATGTCGTCCAGGTCCTGGGTGCTGGCCCAGCCGAAGCAGGTGGCGTGCTCCTCCGACACCAGCGGGTCGTTCAGCGCGTCGTTCTTGTAGTTGTATTCGATGATCGAACGCGGCAGGCGGGTGCCCTCGGGGATGCCGAGACGCTGGCTCAGGCTGCCGGCGGCGATGTTGCGGACCACCACTTCCAGCGGGATGATCTCCACCTCGCGGATCAGCTGCTCGCGCATGTTGAGCCGGCGGACGAAATGGGTCGGGATGCCGATCTCGGCCAGGCGCGTCATCAGGTATTCGCTGATGCGGTTGTTCAGCACGCCCTTGCCGGTGATCACGCCCTTCTTCTGGGCGTTGAACGCGGTCGCGTCGTCCTTGAAATACTGCACGAGCGTGCCGGGCTCCGGCCCCTCGAACAGGATTTTGGCCTTACCTTCATAGATCTGGCGGCGGCGAGCCATCGCTTGTTCCCTTCCGGCGTGCCCCCGGCCCAGGGCGGGCCGGCGCGCGCGACGCCTCCGCAATGCGCGGCGGCGGGGCCGATATAGCAGTGCCCCGCCCCGGCGGCCATGTCCCCCGCCCGCCGTATTCGTTCTCCCTTCCCCGTGCGGGAGGGAGGGGCGCGGCCGTCACACCAGAAGTTCGATCAGGAACGGTCCCCGCCGGCCGAGCGAGCCGCGCAGCAGGTCGGCGAACGCCTCGCAACTGTCGGCCCGCGCGCCCTCCACGCCCATTCCCGCGGCCAGCGCGACAAAGTCCAGGTCGGGGTTGCCGAGATCGAGCATATCCAGCGCCGTGCGCCCCGGATTGGCCCCGACATTCGCCAGTTCGCCCAACAGGATCTGATACTTTCGGTTGGAGAACACCACCGTCGTGACATCCAGCCGCTCGCGCGCCTGGGTCCAGAGCGCCTGCAAGGTGTACATCGCCGAGCCGTCGGCCTGGGTGTTGACCACTCGCCGCCCCGGCGCGCCGATCGCCGCCCCGGTGGCCATCGGCGGTCCGCCGCCGATGGCCCCGCCCATCACCGAAAGCCAGTCATGCGGCGCGGCGGCGTAGGTGTTGGGGAAGAACCCGCGCCCGTAGGTGATCGATTCGTCGGCCACCACCGAACCCTCGGGCAGCAGCGCCGCAATCGTGCGCGCCACCGCCTCGGGGCTCAGCGCCCCGCGCGAAGTCTCCGGCCGCGGTCCCGGATCGGGCGCGGCGGCCGGCGGGGCGCCGAGTTCGTCGGCCAGGCGCGCGAGCGCATCCGTGGGATCGTGCTCCGGCCGCGACAGCAGATGCACCTCGGCCCCCGGCGCGACCGGCGAGCCGGGCTTGCCGGGATAGGCGAAGAAGATCACCGGATGCCGCGCGCCGACCAGGATCACGTGCTGGAAGGGCGCCAGCGCCTTGACCGCCTGATCGACCGGGTAGGGGATGCGGTTGATCGGCACCCGCCCCTGCCCGCGCGCGATCCGCGCGTTCGATCCCATCGCCATCAGCGTGGCCCCGGTCGCCGCGGCCACCCGGTGCGCGAGCGCAAGAGGCGCCTCGAGCAGCGCATCGGTGCCGAGCAGCACCAACACCTGTTCCCCACGCGCCCGCGCCTGACGCAGCATCGCGGCGGCCCCGGCGATCGCATGCGGATCGGCCAGCGGGCGGGCGGGCAGCGGCAGCGCCTCCCCCACCACGCCGCCCTCGGTCCAGGCGGTGTCGGCGGGCAGGATCAAGGTGGCGATCTGCCCCGGCGCGGTGCGTGCGGCCTGGATCGCCACCGCGGCGTCCCGCCCCACCGTCCCGGCGGTCGTCGCCGTCCGCACCCAGCCGGAGACGGGGCGCGCCCAGCCTTCGGTATCCGCGGTCAGCGGCGCGTCGAGCGGGCGGTGATACGTCGCCTGATCGCCGACGATATTGACGATCGGGGAGGCGGCGCGGCGCGCGTTGTGCAGATTGGCCAGCCCGTTCGCCAGGCCGGGTCCGCAATGCAGCAGGGTCGCCGCCGGCTTGCCGGACATGCGCGCATAGCCGTCGGCCGCGCCGGTCACCACGCCCTCGAACAAGCCCAGCACGCAGCGCATGCCGGGGATGCGGTCGAGCGCCGCGACGAAGTGCATCTCCGACGTGCCTGGATTGGCAAAGCACGTATCGACGCCGCTCGCGAGCAGCGTGGTCACCAGTGATTCGGCGCCGTTCATGCGTCCATCCCCCGAAAATTCCCGACCCAGCCCGTCCTTCCCGCGACACTGCCCGCCTGGCGGCGGCGCCGCAACCGCTGTTCCTGGGGGGAGGTGGTTCTCATTTTGGCTTTCCATTGGCGCGGGACCGACGCCTTCCCGTGATGGCCCGGCCCAGCCATTTGCGGACGAACGGTCGGGATGAATGGCCGGATCGGGCGGCCCTGGCAAGCAAAAATCCCAAAAACACGCATTATCTCGGCCGTTATTCTCAATAATACGACCTTGTTTTGTATTGACGCGAATTCCTGGCGTATCTTATCCTGCGTCGTCGCTCGCGGAAACGGACATTCCTTGCGCGGGCAGCGTTTTCCACGACCGATTCCGTCCCGAGCCAGGAGACCGACGGCGCCATGACCGACCTCGCTCTCGCTCCGATCCGCCCCTTCCGCTCCACGGCGCGGTCAGGTTTCGGCGCCGACCGTCGCGGCACGGTCGCTGTATTGACCGGGCTGATGATCCTGCCGCTGATGTTCTCGGCCGGCGTCGCGGTCGATCTCACCCGCGCCACCGGATTCCGCGCTGCGTTGCAGAATGCCGCCGACTCCGCCGCGCTCGCCGGCGCTGCGGCGTATACCGATGCCGCCCATGCGAGCGCGGCCACCGCCACGGCAACCGCCTATCTGCAACAGGCGGAGGCCGGGTTGCCGCCCAACCGCGGCGTCACCTTCACGATAACGCCGGCGGTCCTCACCAACGCGGCCGGTCAGACCACCGGCTACACGGTTTCGGTGACGGCGCAGGCGCAGGTGGCGACCACGCTGATGTCCCTGGTGGTGGCCTCGATGCCGGCGATCGCGCGCGCGACCGCCGAGAACCCGGTGGTGACGGTCAACGCGACGCTCGGGAACTGGAAGAGCAGCGCCGCCGACGCCAACACGATCTACTGGTACGTGGTGCCGCCGAACGGCGCGCTGCCGGCGGCGGCCGATCTGCACAAGCTGTTCACCAACACCGGCCCCGCGCCGACCTCCCTGCCCAGCATCCAGGTCACCGCCGCGCAGAAAATCGGCTTCGCGTTGCAGAACGTCACCGGCGGCATCACCGGCTACGGCGCCAACCAGTATGG
Organism: Pseudomonadota bacterium; assembly: GCA_021845555.1. GTDB lineage: Bacteria > Pseudomonadota > Alphaproteobacteria > Acetobacterales > Acetobacteraceae > JAJZVS01. The sequence continues at coordinate 13,302 of JAJZVS010000008.1, read as the reverse complement.
CAGTCCCCAGGGCCACACCAACTGGCTCTATTCCCAGCTCTCCCCGCCGAGCGCGAGCGCCTATCCGACCGAACCCCGGAACTGCGCGCTGGAGGTGGTCGTTGCGACCACGAGCAATCCCACCCCGACACAGACCGGCGGCTCCTGCTCGGCCGCGACCCCAGCGCTCGGCACCATCAGCTGCACGCAGGCCGCCGGCCAGACGGTCTTCTTCTTCTGGAACGACATGGGCGGCGGCACGGACGATTACGACTACAACGACGCGCAGTACAGCCTGACCTGCGCCGCTCCGCCGACGACGTCGCAGACCGTCGCCTCGGCGGCACCGACCACGGTGGTGCTGACCAACTGACGCAGCAGGCCCGACTCAGGCCGCCGCGCGCAGCCCAGGCGCAATGGTGAACGCCGCCTCGGTCTTGGCGCGGATCTCCTCCAGCGTCACGTCCGGGGCGATGTCGATCAGCGTCACGCCCGGGCGGCCGATCTCGAACACGCCGAGTTCGGTGATCACCAGATCGACCACGCCGGCGCCGGTCAGCGGCAGGGTGCAGCGCTGCAGCAGCTTCGGCTTGCCGCCGGCGGTGTGCTCCATCAGCACCACCACCCGCGGCACCCCGGCCACCAGGTCCATCGCCCCGCCCATCCCCTTCACCATCTTGCCGGGGATCATCCAGTTCGCCAGATCCCCGTTCTCCGCCACCTGCAAGGCGCCGAGGATTGAGATGTCGATATGCCCGCCGCGCACCATGGCGAAGCTCGCCGCGGAGTCGAAGAAGCTGGTGGTCGGCAGCTCCGTGACCGTCTGCTTGCCGGCGTTGATGAGATCGGCGTCCTCCTCCCCCTCGAACGGGAACGGTCCCATGCCCAGCATGCCGTTCTCGGAATGGAGCTGGATCGCGATCCCTTCCGGCAGGTGGTTGGCCACCAGCGTCGGGATGCCGATGCCGAGATTGACGTAGAACCCGTCTTGCAGCTCGCGCGCCGCGCGGGCCGCCATCTGATCGCGTGTCCAGGCCATCGCTCGCTCTCCCTCAGAACCGCTTGCGCACGGTGCGCTGCTCGATCCGTTTTTCCACGGTGGCGAGCGGCACGATGCGATCGACGAAAATCCCCGGCGTGACGATGTGGTCGGGATCGATTTGGCCGGGCGCGACCAGTTCTTCGACCTGCGCCACGGTGGTCCTGGCCGCGGTCGCCATGATCGGATTGAAGTTCCGCGCGGTCTTCCGATAGATCAGATTGCCCTCCGGATCCGCCTTCCAGGCATGGATCACCGCGAGGTCGGCGGTCAGGCCGCGTTCCATCACATATTGCCGGCCGTCGAACTCCTTGGTTTCCTTGCCTTCGGCGATCTGGGTGCCGGCGCCGGTCGCGGTGTAGAAGGCGGGAATGCCGGCGCCGCCGGCGCGGATGCGTTCGGCGAGCGTGCCCTGGGGATTGAACTCGATCTCCAGCTCCCCGGCCAGGTACTGGCGGGCGAAGGTGGCGTTCTCGCCGACGTAGGAGCTGATCATCTTGCGGATCTGGCGGGTGCGCAGCAGGTGGCCGAGACCCACGTCGTCGATTCCCGCGTTGTTGGAGATCACCGTGAGGTCCTTCACCCCGCTGTCGCGGATCGCCTCGATCAGCACGGCGGGGATGCCGCAGAGGCCGAATCCGCCGGACATCAGCGTCATGCCGTCGCGGAGCAGGCCGGCGAGCGCCGCCGTCGCGTCCGGGTAGATCTTGTTCACCGCCATGCCGTGCTCCCTCCGCGCCGCCCCTCGGGCGCGGTCGCAAACTGCCATCGCCCGAGCCTGGCAACAAGCGGGGCGAGCGGCGCCGGCGGCTTGACCGCGCGGCGCGCCGGCCGCACCTGCCTGCGCCATGCCCGCCTCCGTCCCCGCCTCTCGCCCCGGCCTGTTCCACCGCGCCACGTCTCCCGCGCGAGTGGCCCTGGCCGGTCTCGCGCTGCTGACGCTCGCGCGGTTGGCGGCGGCGGCGATCGTGCCGCTGGCGCCCGACGAGACCTATTACTGGGTATGGTCGCGCCACCTCCAGGGCGGCTATCTCGACCACCCGCCGATGGTGGCGCTGTGGATCCGGCTGGGCACCGACCTGCTCGGCGCCACCCCGCTCGGCGTGCGGCTGCTGGGGCCGCTGTCGGGGGCGGCGGGCTCGGTGCTGCTGTGGCACGCGGCGGAGGCGCTGCTGCCCGGACGGCGCGCCGGCTGGATCGCCACTGTGCTGCTGAACGCCACGCTGCTGTTCGGCGTCGGTACGGTGGTGATGACGCCGGACACGCCGCTGCTGTTCTTCTGGGTGGCCTGCCTGTGGGCGCTGGCGTGCTTCGTGCGCGATCCGAACGGCTGGTGGCTGGCGCTGGCGGGCGTGGCCGCCGGGGCTGCGTTCGACAGCAAATACACCGCCGCGTTCCTCGCGCTGGGCGTGGCGCTGTGGCTGATCTGGGTGCCCTCGCTGCGTCGGCTGTGGCTCAACCCGGCGCCCTATTGGGGGGTGCTCTGGGGCATGCAGGCGGTGCTGCCGGTGGTGAACTGGAACCGCACGCATGGCTGGGTGAGCTTCCTCAAGCAGGGCGGCCGGCTGGATCACTGGCACCCGGCACATGCGCCGCGCCTGCTGGGCGAGCTGGTCGGCGCGCAGCTCGGACTGGCGACGCCGCTGGTGTTCGCCTTCTGCGTCGCCGGCGTCGCGCTCGCCGCGCGGGAGGCCTGGCGGCGGCGTGACCCCGCGTTCTCGCTGCTGGCGGCGCTGACGTTTCCGGCGGTCCTGGTGTTCGTGCAGCACACGCTGGCCGGGCGGGTGCAGGGCAACTGGCCCGCGGTGCTGTATCCCGCCGCCGCGATCGCCGCCGCGGGGCTGGAGGCGCCGGTCTGGCGGCGGCTGTTCGCCCCCGCCGCTGTGCTCGGGCTGGCGATCACCGCGCTGGTCTATGTGCAGGCCGCCACCGCGATCCTGCCGCTGCCGGCCCGGCGGGACCCGACCGCGCTGCAACTGCGCGGCTGGGGTGGCCTGGCGTCGCGGGTCGCAGCGGTCGCGCGGCAGACCGGCGCCGCCTTCGTTGCCGCCGACGACTACGCGCCGGCGTCCGAACTCGCCTGGCACCTGCCGGCGGGGACCGAGCTTGTCGGGGTGGAGCCGCGTTGGGCCTATTTCGACCTGCCGCGTCCGGCGCTCGCGGGGCGTGCCGGCGTGCTGGTGCGGCAGGCGAACGCGGGCCCGCCGCCGACCGCGACCTGGAGCAGCGCGACGCCGCTCGGCACGGTGTGGCGCCGCAGCGGCGGAGGCCGAGGCGGGGGGCAACGGATCGCGGCGTTCCGGCTGTTCCGCGTGACGCTGCGTTCCGGCCCGGCGGCGGCGATACTGCCGCGGCGGTGATCCTGTTGCGCGACAACGGGCCAGTGGACCCGACACTTTACGAGCTACAAACACCGGACAGTTCGCAAGCTAGCCACACACTATCGCTGCCAGGCTTGTCTCTCTGCTCAGAACGTCACAATCTCCCACTCCACGGTGCCGGACCGCGCTTCGGCATCCCGACAGGGAGTGCGGCCTCCGATGGGGACGACATTTACGATCCATCCGCTCAAGTGCGGATACATCGTCAATCACGAGGTCTCCTCTTTTATGTACCGTAAGAACTATGGCGGGCGCCGCATCGATGCCCCGTGCCTCGCCTATCTGCTGCGCGGCGGTGGGCAAGACATCCTGGTCGATACCGGGCCGGGGTCAAAAGCGCGAGCACCTCAGCATTACACCGCTGCCGAGGCCGATATCGACGACCTGCTGCTGGCCGAACTGGGGAGCCTCGGCGTCGACCCGGAAGCGATCCGGATCGTGGTGCTGACCCACCTGCACAACGACCATGTCGGGGGCGCACGACACTTCCCTGCCGCCACGTTCTATGTCCAAGAGGCGGAGTTGCGCGAGGCGGCCTGGCCGGTGTCGTTCCAGCGTCCAATTTATGAGGTGAACCAACGCGGTCGCCGTCCGCCCTGGGTGGAGATCCTCGACCGCATGGAGGTACTTAGTGGCGACAGCCCAATCCTCCCCGGCCTTTCGACAGTGCTGCTGCCAGGTCACACGAGTGGGTCGCAGGGCGTGCTTGTGGACACGACGGCGGGGCTCTATCTGCTGCCGGGCGATTTGATTCCGCTATACGACAACTGGCCCGTCGACGGCAGCCCAGCAGTGCCGAACGGCAACCACACTGATCTTTATGCCTATGACCGCAGCTTGCGCCGCCTAGCCGGATTCGGCGCCACGGTCCTGCCCTCGCACGATCCGAAAGTGCTACACTACCCGACCTATCCACTGCCGAAAGAACTCGGCTAACGAGGCGCCATGCCACCCCGGCTTCGGCCGCTGCGAATCAAGGGGGTCGAGAACGGCGAGGGGAATCGCGCCGACTGTGCGCGGTCGATCTCGGCCAGCAGCCGCACAACGCCCTGATTCACCGGCATGCCGATGCCATCCGCGGAGAGGGCGGCACGTCCTGTCATCCCGTCCACGCCGCCCTCGCGCTTGGCCGTTGCGAACAACTCGCCTTCCAACTCGGGACTCTGGATGAGATCGGAACGTTCGAGCAGAGCCGCGAGACAGGTGGCGATCCCGTACGCCCCCCAGTTGGAGACGGTGGCTACAACCGCGAGATCGGCCGGCGTCGTGTCGGCGACGCCACCGCCGCACGGGCAGCCGCAACTGCGGCCGAACGGCAACAGATCGCGGGCGGTTTCCACGATGGGCCCCATGCCGAGCTCGTTGCCGCGGTCGCCTATGCCGATGGTCAGCACACCGCGCGCTTGCGCCTCGGCGAACAATCCTTGGCCTTTGCTGACACCGGCACTGATGTCGGTTCCGCCGACCATGTGATAGACGCCGAGGGCATTGGCTCCGGGCTTCTCGACCGCAATCACTGCCGCCACCCGCAGCCCATCGATCCATCCTGCTGCTGCATTCGCCGCGGCCTGGTTCTCGCGAGACAGCGCCGCGACCGCAGCTACCGCCCGGTGCCTCCCGTCCTCGGCCGCGAGGGCATCAGGATCGATCACCTGCAGCTCTGCGGTACGCAGCAAGGCAGCAATGAGCGCCGTCAACTCGGGATCAGCCAGAACCAGGATGCGTGCCGAAAGTCCGATAGCGAGGGCGCGCGCCAGAACCGCGGTGCCGATGGGCCCGTCCGTCTCCCCATAGGGATGATGCCCCGGCAGGATCAGGCCGGTCGTTAGCACAACGGTGGTGCCCGGTGAAACCCGCTCACGCAGCAATCTGGCTGCCGTCAGGCACAAGGGGGCGTCTCCGTTGGCGCGCCGAGCGGCGCGATAGAGGGCGTCGATCACGCCGTAGGATAGAACGTCAATCGCAATCAGGCGATCGACGTTCTCGCCGATTTGCCATATCAATTCGTCGTCGGGCGTCCGTTCCATATCCGCATCCCTACGTCGTTCTAGAGCGCTAACCACTCTACCTCGATCAGTTGACAGGGCACACTGAAGGCTGACATACTACTGAGAAACGCGCTATACAAGCTAGGGAGCGAGGAAGAGACATGCAATCGCGTTGGACACGGCTCCTGCCGGTTATGATGTTTGCCTATATCATTGCTTTCATGGATCGTACCAATATTGGCTTTGCGATTCCCACTATGGGCAAGGATCTGCACCTCAGCCCCTCGGTTCTCGGCTTCGCCTCCGGCGTTCTGTTCCTAGGCTACGGAATCACCCAGACTGCGGGAGGCTGGATCGCCGATCGCGGGCACGGCAAGGCGCTGATCGCATGGCTGCTCGTGCTCTGGGGCGGCACCGCAATCTTGCAGGGATTCATTGCAACCGCAACCCAGCTGGTCCTAGTCCGCTTCGCCCTCGGCTTCCTCGAAGGCGGTATTTTCCCCGCCATGCTCCTGTTCGTGCGCAACTGGTTCGCACCGTCGGAACGGGCACGGGCGAACGGCGTCTGGCAGCTCGCATATCCTCTCGCAGCGATGCTGAACGGCCCCGTTGCCGGCTACATTCTGGGCGTTGGCACCTGGCGAACGCTGTTCATCGTGGAGGGCATCTTCCCGATCGTCTGGGTGATCGTCTGGCTGTGGGGGGTCGCCGAGTCCCCGCGTCGTGCCGGTTGGCTGAGCGCGGTGGAGCGCGACGCCATCATCGCGAAGCTGGAGTTTGAGGCGGGATCGCAAGTCTTAACCCAGGATACGGGGCCGACCACGGTCGGCGCGCAGATGTCTCGTCTCTCGGTGCTGCTGTTCTGCGCATCGGTGTTCCTGTGGAATATCGGGTTCCTTGGCTTTATCATCTGGCTACCGAGCGTGCTGCACCAGGACGCTTCGCTTAGCCCTGCGGCAATCGGGTGGCTGTCGGCCGTGCCCTTCGCGGCCGCGATTGTCGTGATGCAACTTGTCACGGCGTTGTCGGACCGCTCGCAAAACCGGCGCCTCTATGCCGCGTTGCCCATCCTGATCTGTGGCGCCTCGCTCGTCGTTGCTGGCCTCAGCTATGCCGACAACGGGCTTGGCCTGAACATGCTGCTACTCACCGTCGCCGGGGCCACGCTGTACGGCTCGCAGCCGGTTCTTTGGTCGATCCCGGCGGACATCGTGCCGGCGCGGGTTGTCGGAACCGTGATGGGAATCATGAACAGCTTCGGCGTACTCGGCGCCTTCGCGGGGCCTTATCTGGTCGGTTATGTCCGCGGGATCACCGGAACCTTTGCATCCGGCCTCATCGCAATGGGCATCTGCCTTGTTCTGTCGAGCCTATTGGTCTGGATGATCCGTGAGGCGGCGGTGGTCGGGCGGCGCCCGGGCTTGTTCGCTGAGCTTCAGTAGTCCGCTCGAACCCAACCTCGCCGATCCCGCCCACCTCGCGCCGCAGCGCCTGCGCGCCTTCGATGATGTGGAACACCGCCTCGCCGAAGCCGCGCATCAGCGTCTTCGCATGGATCGGGCCGATGCCGCGGATCCCGCCGGCCGGGTCGCCATCGTCACCGGCGCCGGGCGCGGTCTCGGGCGCCCGATGGCGGAGGGGCTGGCCGTCGCCGGCTACCGGATGGTGGCGAACGCGGCACGTGAACCCGGCGAGCTCGAGCCCCTCGTGACCGCTTTTTCCGACCATGTGATGGCGCTCCAGGCCGACGTCGCCGAGCCGGCCGATTGCGCCCGCACCGTCGAGGCCACCCTGGCCTTTAGCGCGCCGCTCGCTTGTCCGCCCGCCGCCCGGCCCGGTATGAAGCTCCCCGCACCCCCGGACGGATCCCCATGCCCGAAACCCACCGCTCCCGCGTCCTGATCGTCGGCGCCGGCCCGGCCGGCTACACCGCCGCGATCTATGCCGCCCGCGCCGCGCTGGAACCGATCCTGGTCAGCGGCCTGCAGCCCGGCGGCCAGCTCACGATCACCACCGACGTGGAGAACTATCCGGGCTTCGCCGAGGTGATCCAGGGACCGTGGCTGATGGAGCAGATGGAAGCCCAGGCCCGCCACGTCGGCACCCGGATCATGGGCGACATCGTCACTGCGGCCGACCTCGCCGCCCGCCCGTTCCGCCTGCGCGGCGATTCGGCGGACGAGTACGTGGCCGATGCGGTGATCGTCGCCACCGGCGCGCAGGCCCGCTGGCTCGGCCTGCCGTCGGAACAGCGCCTGTCCGGGCGCGGCGTGTCCGCCTGCGCCACCTGCGACGGGTTCTTCTTCCGCGGCAAGCGGGTCGCGGTGGTGGGCGGCGGCAACACCGCGGTGGAGGAGGCGCTCTACCTCACCCACCACGCCAGCCACGTCACCCTGATCCACCGCCGCGACTCGCTGCGCGCGGAGAAGATCCTGCAAGCAAGGCTGCTCGCCCACCCGAAAGTCTCGGTCGTCTGGAACAGCGTGGTGGAGGAAATCCTCGGCGGCGGCACGCCCGAGGCGGTCACCGGCGTCCGCCTGCGCAATACCGCGACCGGGGCAGAGCAGCGTCTCGCGCTCGATGGCGTGTTCATCGCCATTGGCCATGCGCCCAACACCGCGGTGTTCGCCGGTCAGGTGGCGACGGATGCCGAGGGCTACATCCTCACTACGCCGGGCAGCACCCGCACCTCGGTCCCCGGCGTGTTCGCGGCCGGGGACGTGCAGGACAAGGTCTTCCGCCAGGCCGTCACCGCCGCCGGCACCGGCTGCATGGCGGCGCTGGAGGCGGAGAAGTTTCTCGCCGCCCTGTGACCCCGGCGGCCTGTCGGACCGACCGCTCTCCCGTGCCGGGATGGCGCGGCGACGCACGAAATCGTGACGATCCCGCCCGCCCCCCGAAAACAGCGAAAAAAACTCCCGCGTGGCGCGCGACTCGGGGATTCCGGTCTAACATCAACTCCCATATGCGGAGAGCGCATGGGTGCGCGGCGCCGGCCAGTCAGACCGGGCGCGCCCTGCGGCAGGGAGATGGCAAGGTGATGGATTGGGATAAGCTGCGGGTGTTCCACACGGTGGCGGAGGCGGGCAGCTTCACGCACGCCGGCGATACGCTGAATCTGAGCCAGTCCGCCGTTTCGCGGCAGATCTCCGCGCTGGAGGAAGCGCTGGCGGTGCCGCTGTTCCACCGCCACGCCCGCGGCCTGATCCTGACCGAGCAGGGGGAGGCGCTGAACCGCACCGTGCGCGAGGTGTTCGCCAAACTTGCGATGACCGAGGCGCTGCTGACGGAAAGCAAGGAGAAGCCCGCCGGGCGGCTGAAAGTCACCACGACCGTCGGCTTCGGCTCCACCTGGCTCGCGCCACGGCTGGCGAAGTTCCTGGACGCCTATCCGGACGTGTCGATCTCGCTGCTGCTCGACGACCAGGACCTCGACCTGGCGATGCGGGAGGCGGACGTGGCGATCCGCATGCACCCGCCGAAGCAGCCGGACCTGGTGCAGCGCCACCTGATGACGATCCAATGGCTGGTCTGCGCCGCCCCCGAGTATCTGAAGAAGCACGGCGTGCCGCAGCGGGTGGAGGAGCTGGACGCGCACCGGCTGATCCTGTTCGGCCACTACCATCCGCCGGTGTCGGACGTGAACTGGCTGGCCGAGATCGGCCGGCGGCCGGACAACCCGCGCCGTGCGTTGCTGGAGGTGAACAGCACCCAGGCGATGATCACCGCCATCCGGTCCGGGATCGGCCTCGGCGCGCTCCCCGACTATCTGATGGCGGAGAACCAGGACCTGGTGCGGCTGCTGCCCGAGCTGAAGGCACCCAAGGTCGATGTGTTCTTCGTCTATCCGGAGGAACTGCGGAATTCGAAGCGCGTGGCTGTGTTCCGCGACTTCCTGCTGGCTCGGCTGGCGGAGATGCCGTGAAGCACGGCGGCCGCTCGGTCCGTCGGGTGCCCTGACGCCGGCCTGCCGTTCGTCAATACCCTCCCCACGTCGGTTCCGGGGACGCACCCCGATACGGCATGCATTTAGGGCATGGCGGCTGCCGTGTTTTGGCGATGCACAAACCGTCCCGAAGAAATTAGCTTTGCTCTTGATGGTTACGGCGGCTCTGCCGCCAGTGTTCCGGTCCTCGTGGCCGGAAGGGGGTCTATGACCCCTGCGTCTCCCAGACGTGAAGCCTCCCTGTTTACTTGCCCCCGGTCTCGTGCCGGGGGTTTTTCTTTGTACCCTTACTGTCCGCCGCGAAAATCGGCGCCGCGCTGCTTGCAAACACGTGACAGCGGGCCGCGAGCCGGGTTGAATGGCCGCATGGATGGGCCCGCTCCCGATTTTGCCGCGCTCGACGCCCCGCCGCTCCGCCTGCACCGTCCGGTGCGGCAGACGGCGCCGGTGGTGTTCGCCTCGCCCCATTCCGGCCGCTGCTACAAGCCCGAGTTCCTCGCCGCCGCCCGGCTCGACCCGCTCAGCCTGCGCCGCAGCGAGGACAGCTTCGTCGATGACCTGTTCGCCGAGGTGCCCCGCTTCGGCGCCCCCCTGCTTGCCGCCACCTTCCCGCGCGCCTGGTGCGACGCGAACCGGGAGGCGTGGGAACTCGATCCCTCCATGTTCGCCGAGCGGCTGCCGGCCTTCGTCAACACCACCAGCCCCCGGGTCGGCGCCGGACTCGGCACGATCGCCCGCGTGGTCGCCTCCGGCGAGACGATCTACCGCGACAAGCTGGCCTTCACCGAAGCCGAACGGCGCGTCCGCGCCTGCTGGCAGCCGTTCCACGACACGCTGAAGGCGCTGCTCGCCGGCACCCGCGCGCTGTTCGGCACCTGCCTGCTGATCGACTGCCACTCCATGCCCGCCCCGTCCGGCGGCGGTCCGGCCGGGCCGGATTTCGTGCTCGGCGACGCCCACGGCACGTCCTGCGCCCCGGCGGTGACGCGCTTCGTGGAGCGCGTGCTGATCGACCTCGGCTACACGGTGCGGCGCAACGATCCCTATGCCGGCGGCTACATCACCCGTCACTACGGCCGCCCGCGCGAGGGCACGCATGTGTTGCAGATCGAGGTCGCGCGCCGCCTTTATATGGATGAAGCCAGCATCGCGCCGCTGGGCCGCTTCGACCTGGTGCGCGACGATATCACTGTGCTGATCGCCCGCCTGACCGAGGCTGCGGAACATCTGCTGGCGGGATAAACCCTAACCCGCATTTCTCCCAGTCTGCGCGGGCACAGGCTCGGTCTTTGCCGCGTCAGGGGCTTTGCGCTCCTTGCCAATACGCCCTGTATCGGGCGCGTCGCGCAAAACCCCTGATACCGGCGGCCCGAAGGGCTGACCGGTATTGCGCGTGGGGTTGGTGGGGCGGCCACGCGCGAAATCAATAAGATACCAGCGACCCGACCGACTTCCGATGAGGCACTCATTCGGGCCGCTGGTATGACACGACAAATCCCTTCGCCATCGCGCCGCGATCCTGGGAGAAATCCGGGCTACCGGCCACGCCAGACCAGCGTCGCCGACACCGCGTAGTTCCACACCACGCCGATCGCCGCCCCGGCCATGCCCGAAAGCGTCCAGCCGAACCGCTCGGCGAACAGCGCCTTGGCGATGCCGACATTGGCCGCGGCGCCGACACTGCACACCGCCAGGAACAGCACCAGCCCGCGCCACAACGCCGGCCCGCGCAGCCGCTGGTCGCGGTAGGTCACGGCGTTGTTCAGCCAGAAATTACCCACCATCGCGACGATCGTCGCCAGCGTCTGCGCCGGCCCGAACCCAAGTCCCACCCCGCGCCCCAGCCACAGCGCGCCCAGGTTCACGCCCACGCCGATCGCGCCCACCAGCGCGAAGGAGATGAACCGCAGCGGCAGCACCCCGCCCAGCGTCTTGTCCGCCAGCAACCCCACGAACTGCATCAGCACCAGCACGTCGAGCTTGCTCTCCCCGGCCTGGCGCGCGTGGAACAGGACCGGCACCTCGGTCACGCGCAGCGGCGCCGGGGCCGAGAGCAGCAGATCGAGCAGGATCTTGAACCCCTGCCCGGTCAGCCGCGGCGCCAGACGCTCGAACAACGGCCGCGGCAGCATGAAGAAACCGCTCATCGGGTCGGTCAGCTTCACCGGCAGGCTGTATTGCGCCAGCTTGATCCCGCCATCCGACAGGCGCCGCCGCCAGGAATTCGCCAGCCCGGCGTTGGACCCGCCCTCCACATGGCGCGACCCCACCGCCAGATCGCAGCCGCCGGCGCGCAAGGCCGCCAGCATGTCGGGCAGCTTCGTCTCGTCGTGCTGCAGGTCGCCGTCGATCACCGCGATATAGTCGGCCGAGGAAGAGAGCGCTCCCTCGATCACCGCCGAGGCCAGGCCCCGCCGGCCGACCCGCCGCAACCCGCGCACGCGGGGATCGCGCCGTGCCGCTTCCCGCACCGCATCCGTGGTGCCGTCCGGGCTGTCGTCATCGACGAACACCACCTCCCACGCGATGCCCGCCAGCGCCGCGGACAGGCGCGCGATCATCGGCGCGACGTTGGCGCGCTCGTTGTAGCAGGGCACCACCACGGTGAGCTCGGCGGGGCGCGCGGGATCGGCGGCAGGGGGGTGCAGGACGGAAACGCTCATCGCAGGCTCCCTCAGCGCCAGCCGGCCAGCCGGCGGGCCGCTTCCACCATGTCCGGCTCCGGCCCGCAATAACTGAAGCGCACGAAGCGCGACCCCCGCGCCCGATCGAAATCCACGCCCGGCGTCGCCGCCACCCCCGCTTCCGCCAGCATCCGCGCGCAGAACGCCACGCTGTCGTTCGACCGCTCTGCGATATCCGCGAAAAGGTAGAACGCGCCCTCGGCCGGACTGAGCCGGTCGAAGCCCGCCGCCGGCAGTGCCGCCAGCAGATGCGCGCGCGAGCGCCGGTAGCGCGCCACGTTTTCCTGCAACTCCGCATGGCAGTCGAACGCCGCCTCCGCCGTCACCTGGGCGATATGCGGCGCGCTGATGAACATGTTCTGCGCCAGACATTCCACCGGGCGCACCAGATCCTCGGGCAGCACCATCCAGCCGATCCGCCAGCCGGTCATGGAGAAGTATTTCGAGAAACTGTTCACCACCACCGCATGCGGCGAACAAGCCGCCGCCGTGGCCAGCGCGCTGTCGTAGTGCAGCCCGTGATAGATCTCGTCGCTGATCAGCCGCACCCCGGTCCGGTCGCACCAGGCCGCGATCGCCGCCAGCTCGTCCGGATGCAGCATCGTGCCCGCCGGGTTGCACGGGCTGGCCACGATCAGCCCATCCGGCGGCGGATCGAGCCGCTCCAGCATCGCGACACTCGGCTGGAACCGCGTCTCGGGCCCCGCCTCCAGGATCACCGGACGCATCCCCAGCGCGGTCAGGATATTCACGTAGGGCGGATAGAAGGGCGCCGCCAACGCCACCCGATCTCCCGGATCGAACGCCGCCAGGAACGCCAGCGGAAACGCCCCCGAGGCCCCCACGGTCACCGCCACCCGCTCCACCGGCAGCGTCACCCCATACCAATCCCGGTAATGGGCGACGATCCGCTCCCGCAAGGAGCGCAAGCCGAACGCCTCGGTATATCCCAACGGATCGCCCGACCGCAGCGCCGCCACCGCCGCCGCCACCGCCCCGGCCGGCGCCCCGGTCCCGGGCTGGCCGACCTCCATCCGAATCACATGCGGGGCACCGGCCGGCAACGCCGCCTGCCGGGCATTGGCCGCCGCAATCACATCCATCACCAGAAACGGCGGCGCCGCCGCCCCGCGACCGACCTTCAGCACGGATGGGGGTTCCGGGTGTGGACCGCAGGCAAGACCAGGGGGCGCTGCCCCATGGACCCCTGCCAAGGGCATGGCCCTTGGAACCCTTCAGTTGGCTTCGCCAGGAAGGGGGCGCTACGCGGACCAGCCAAGGTCCG
>JAJZVS010000303.1 GCA_021845555.1 Pseudomonadota bacterium | reverse complement strand
CCTGGGGCGAGTGGCCGGCGAATACGTCCATCTCGGCCGGTTGTGGGACCTCGACCTCGCGCATCCCGACCGCGGGCGCATCGTCACCGACGACGTCCCGGTGTTCGAGGAACTGCTGCACGATGGCAAGCCGGCGCTGGTGTTCGCCGCGCATCTGGCCAACTGGGAACTACCGGCGGTGGCGGCGGCGGCGCATGGGCTGCCCTCGGCGGTGCTGTATCGGATGCCCAACAACAAGGCGGTGGCGGCGGAGATCGCCCGCATCCGCGGCCCGCTGATGGGGCGGCTGATCCGCAGCCGGGCGGAGGCGGCATTCGAAATGGCGGCGGCGCTGGAGCGCGGCGAGCATCTGGGGATGCTGGTCGATCAGCGCTTCACCCGCGGCGTGCGGGTGAAGTTCTTCGGGCGCGACTGCACCGCGAACCCGACGATCGCCCGGCTGGCGCGGCGGTTCGATTGCCCGGTGATCGGGGTGCGGGTGATCCGCCTGCCCGGACGGCGCTTCCGCATCGAGGCGTCCCGCCCGATCGCTCTGCCGCGCGATGCCGCGGGCACGGTGGACGTGGCGGCGACGATGCAGCGGATCACCACGATCGTGGAGGGCTGGATCCGCGAGCACCCCGAGCAGTGGCTTTGGTTTCATCGCCGCTGGCGCTGAACGGTCCGATACAACTCACGGTTTTGTGTGCAGGCCTCCGGTTCGCGTCAGCGTCCCGTCAGGCAGCGCTGCTACCCCTGGGCAGTCACGAGCCAGGAGCTGGCGATGCCCGACACGATGCCTCCCACGACTTTCGACATGCTGCCCTCCGGTCGCAGGGCCGGCGGCGGCCCGATCGAGGTGTTTCTCTATTCCCATGATACCTTCGGTCTTGGTCACCTGCGCCGGAACCTGGCGATCGCCGAGGAACTGCTGAACGCGGACGGCCAGTTCTCGGTGCGGCTGCTGACCGGCTCCCCGGTGATCGACTCCTGGACCCTGCCGCGCGGGCTGAAGGTGCAGCCGCTGCCTCCGGTGGTGAAGCTGGCCGCCGAGACCTACGCGGCGCGCACGCCCGGCGAGCCGTTCGGGCTGGTGAAGGGCTACCGGGAGGCGCTGATCCTGAAGCTGGTGCTGCGCCACCGGCCGGACGTGTTCCTGGTCGATCACGCGCCGGCGGGGATGAACGGGGAGCTGCTGTCCACCCTGGCGCTGATCCGGCGCGAGATGCCGGACACCCGCACCATCCTCGGCCTGCGCGACATCCTGGACAGCCCCGCCATCGTGCGGGAGCTCTGGCGCGAGCAGGACATCCACACGCTGCTCGATCGCGCCTACGACGACATCTTCGTCTATGGCAGCCGCCGGCTGTTCGACGTGGTGAACGGCTACGGCATCTCGCCCCGGGTGGCGGAGCGGGTGCGCTACTGCGGGTATGTGGTGCATGCCGAGGACGACGGCGGCAAAGCCGGTGTGGCGCCGCCGCCCGGCGCGGTGTGCTGGAACGCCGCGCGCGCGGCCGGCCGGCCGGTGGTGCTGGTGACGGCGGGCGGCGGCGGCGACGGCTATCCGATGATGGAAGCCTATCTGCGCGCGCTGGAAACCTTGCCGGTGGGCGGGTTCCATTCGGTGCTGGTGACCGGCCCGCTGATGGCCGAGGCGCAGGCGGCGGCGCTGCGCCAGGCAGCGGTCGGACGGGCCGACGTCGAACTGATCGAGCGCACCACCGACCTTGTCCCAAGCCTGCACGCCGCCGCCCTGGTGGTCTCGATGGCCGGCTACAACACGAGCGCGGAGCTGATCGCGGCGCGCAAGCGCGCGATCCTGGTGCCGCGTGCGGCCCCGCGCGCCGAGCAGCGGATGCGCGCGGCGCTGCTGTCGAAGCTCGGCCTCGTCCTGGTGGCCCATCAGGGGCCGCGGCTGGCGGAGCATCTCGCCGCCCTGCTGCCCGCCGCGCTGGCGGCGCCGCCGCCGCATGCCGAAGCGTGGGACTCGCTCGATCTGCACGGCGCGGAGCGGGTTGCGGACTATCTGCGGACGGTCGTCGATTGCCGGGCGCCGCCGCTGGAGCGGGTGGCGTGAGCGGACGCAACGGAACGGACCGCAACAAAACGGACATGGAAGCGGGAATGAACGAGACGACCGAGACGCTGCCGGCGGGGCCGGTGGCCTATGTGATGAAGCGCTATCCGCGCCTGACCGAGACGTTCATTCTGAACGAAATCAGGGCGATGGAGCGACTCGGCGCGAAGTTGCACATCTTCTCCCTGCTGCCGCCCGAGCCGCCGCCGCATCATCCGATGGTGGCCGAGGTGGCGGCGCCGCTGCATTCGGCCCCGCCGTCCGGCTGGGCGAAATTCGCCATGCTTGCCCGCACGCACGCCGCCGCCTTGGCCGCCGCGCCGCTGCGCTATGCCGGCGCCGTCGGTCACGCGGTAGTGTTCTCGGCGCTCTCGCCCACGCCGTTGTCGGTGTGGAAGCAGTTCGGCCGCGCCGGCTTCGTCGCCACCACCTGCCGGCGCAACGGCATCCGCCACATCCACGCGCATTTCGCCAACGCCCCCGCGGCGGTGGCCTGGTTCGCCAGCCGGATGTCCGGGATTCCCTACAGCTTCACGGCGCATGCGAAGGATTTGTATCTGACGCCGAAGAAGGTGATCCGCCGGCGGGCCGGCGCGGCGACCTTCGTTGCCACCTGCACCGGCTACAACGCGCAGTATCTGCGCGAACTGGTTCCCCCGGAACAGGCCGACAAGATCAATCTGGTCTATCACGGCATCGATCTCGGCCTGTTCTCGGCGCGGCCGGCGCCGGCCGCCGCGAAGAGCCAGGTGCCGCTGATCCTCTCGGTCGGGCGGCTGGTGCCGAAGAAGGGCCACGACGACCTGATCACCGCGCTCGCGCTGTTGCGGGCGCGCGGCTTCGCGTTCCGCTGCCGCCTGGTCGGCGCCGGTCCGTTGCAGGAGGAACTGCAAGGCCTCATCGCCCGCCACGGGCTGGCTGACGCGGTCACGCTGGAAGGGCCGATGACCCATGCGCGGCTGATCGACCTGTATCGCCAGGCCGATCTGTTCGCGCTCGCGCCCCGCATTGCCGACGACGGCGACCGCGACGGCATCCCGAACGTGATCGCCGAGGCGATGGCGATCGGCGTACCGGTCGTTTCCACCGACATCTCCGGCATCCCCGAACTGGTCCGCACGGAACAGACCGGCCTGGTGGTACCGCCGCGCGACCCGCAGGCCCTGGCCGACGCGCTGGCGCGGCTGCTGGCGGACCCTGCATTCGCGGCCACCCTGGCGCAGCGGGCCCGCGATCTGCTGGAGCGGGAGTTCGACCTCTGGACCACCACCCGCCGGCTGCATGCGCTGATGGAGAGCGACGCCTGTTGCGACGGCGCGCATGCCGGGCCGTTCGCCCGTCCGGTCCCGTCCTGGCGGCGGGCCGAGGCGGTCGAGGCCGGCGACTGAGCGGGCAGGCCGGGCGGATGAAACTTCTGTATCTCAACCTCGATCGCGGCATCCCGGTGCTGGGCGACAAGGGCGCTTCGGTGCACGTGCGCGAGTTCGTCACCGCCGCCGCCGCGCTGGGCCATGAGGTGGTGCTGGTCGCCGCGACCCGCGGCGCCGGCAACGCCCCGCCGCCGGCACGGCTGATCGAACTGCCATTCGATCCCGCGCCGGCGGCGCTGGCGGCGGAATGCGATATCCTCGGCCGGGATCCCGCCGCGCTGGAAGATCCGATTCTACGCCGCGAGGTCGCCCGGTTGGCCTATGACCGCACGCTGCCGGAACGGCTGGACGCCGCGCTGGCGGCGATCGGCTTCGTGCCGGACCTCGTCTACGAGCGCCACGCGCTGTTCCATCGTGCCGGCGTCGCGGTCGCCGCCGCGCGCGGGGTGCCGCGCCTGCTGGAGGTAAACGCCCCCTTGGTGGAGGAGCAGGCACGCTTCCGCGGCCTGCGGCTGGAGGTGGTGGCGCGCGCGGCCGAGGCGGCGTCCTACCGCGGCGCGGACCTGGTGGTGGCGGTCTCCGCCCCGGTGGCCGCGCATGTGCGCGCCTGCGGCGGGTGGAGCACGCCGGTGCACGTGATCCCGAACGGCGTCGCGACCGGGCGCTACAACGATACCGCCGGCGGCGCGGCGATCCGCGCCCGGCTCGGCCTCGGCGCGGCGCCGGTGATCGGCTTCATCGGCAGTTTCAAGCCGTGGCATGGCATGAGCTTCCTGCTCGACGTGTTCGCCACCCTCGCCGCGCGCCGGCCGGACGCGCGGCTGCTGGCGGTGGGCGAGGGGCCGGAGCTCGCGGCGGTGGCCGGGCGCGTCGCGGCCCTCGGCCTCGGCAATCGCGTGCTGCTGCCGGGGCGGGTCGCGCATGCGGAAGTGCCGGCCTGGCTGGCGGCGATGGACCTGACGGTGGCGCCCTACCTGCCGCAGCCGGATTTCTATTTCTCCCCGCTCAAGCTGTTCGAATCCTTCGCCGCCGCCCGCCCGGTGGTGGCGCCGCGGCTGGGCCAGATCGGCGAACTGATCGCGCCGGGGCAGACGGGGTGGCTCTACGACGCCGGCGACGCCGCCGGATGCCTGGCGGCGCTGGAAGCGCTGCTGGACGATCCGGC
>JAJZVS010000302.1 GCA_021845555.1 Pseudomonadota bacterium | reverse complement strand
GCCGCGCCCGGCTCTGCTGCGCGCGGCTGGCCGCGATGCCGCGCATCGCCGTCACCACCGCTTCCAGTTGCCGCACGTTGGCGATACGGCGGGAGATGTCGGCCAGGCGTTCGGTCATGGTGTGGCAACCTTGGGCGGCGCGAGCCGGGCCGCCAGCGCGGCGAGCACCGGGCGCAGCGCGGCGCGATCCTCCGCCGTCATCCGCCGCGTGGTTTCAATCCGCCCGGCAATCGGTCCCGCCTGCCCGTCGAGCCAGCCCGGCAGCGCCACGCGGAAACCCGCCACCAGTTCCGGCGCCAGCGGATCGAGCAGCCCCTCCTGCAACGCCAGCGCCAGCGCCACCTCGTCGGCCAGGCGCAGCGGCGCGAATTGCGGCTGCGCCAGCAATGCCCGGAGCCGCGCCCCGCGCGCCAGCTGCGCCCGCGCGCGCGGGTCAGACACGCCGCCGAACCGGCTGAACAGTTCAAGCTCCAGGAACTGCGCGTAGTCGAGCCGTAAGGTCCCGGTCACGTCGCGCAGCGCCGGCGCCTGGGTCTTGCCGCCCACGCGGCTCACGCTCAGGCCGATGTCGATCGCCGGCTTCTGGCCTTCGTGGAACAGCCGCGTGCTCAGCACGATCTGCCCGTCGGTGATGGAGATCAGGTTGGTCGGGATGTAGGCGCTGAGATTGCCCGCGTCGGTCTCGGCGATCGGCAGCGCGGTGATCGAGCCGCCGCCCTCGGCCGCGGACAGCTTGGCCGCGCGTTCCAGCAGCCGGGCGTGCAGGTGGAACACGTCGCCCGGATAGGCCTCGCGCCCCGGCGGCTGGCGGGTGAGCAGCGCGATCTCGCGGTGGGTGGCGGCGTGGCGGGTCAGGTCGTCGATCACCACCAGCACGTGGCCGCCGCGGTCGCGGAAATATTCGGCCATGGTCATGCCGGCGGCGGGTGCGATCCATTGCAGTCCCGGCGTGGCGGGGGCGGCGGCGACCACGAAGATCGTCCGCTCCGGCGCGCCATGCGCGCGCACCGCCGCCAGCGCGCGGGCCACGGCGGCGGATTTCTCGCCGACCGCGACATAGACGCAGATCATGTCGGAGGCTTTCTGCGCGATCATGGCATCGACCGCGATCGCGGTCTTGCCGGTGGCGCGATCGCCGATAATCAGCTCGCGCTGGCCGCGCCCCAGCGCGAACAGCGCATCGATGGTCAGGATGCCGGTCTGCACCGGCTCGGTCACCAAGTCGCGGGCGACGATCGCCGGTGCCGGGCGGTCGATCGGTTCGTGCGCGACCGCGGCGACCGGCGGGCCGTCGTCGAGCGGCCGGCCGAGCGGATCGATCACCCGGCCGAGCAGACCGGGGCCGACCGGCGTGCGCATCACCTCCCCGGTGCCGTGCAGCGTATCGCCGGCGGCTACGCTCTCTGGCGCATCGAGCAGCACGCAGCCGACCCGCTCGGCCTCCAGCGTGTGCACGAAGCCGAGCCCGCCGCGATCGAACCGCACCAGCTCGTCGAGCCGCACGTCGGGCAGGCCGGAGACCAGCGCGATGCCGTCGCCGACGTGCTCCACCCGACCAAAGCTCTCCACCGCCGGTCCCAGCGCCGTGGCGGCGACCCGGGCGCGGGCGCGGTCAAGCCAGGACCGGTCCGGCATCGGCCTCCTCCAGCGTCAGGTCCTGGCCGATCCGGTCCAGCTCCGCCTGCCAGCTGCGGCGCAGCACGGCGTGCGCGGCGCGCAGGTCGATCCCCGCCAGCAGCGCCGGATCGACGCTGAACTGCAGCGACAGGGACGGATCGATCCGGCGGGCCAGCAGCGCGGCACAGGCCGCCTGCTCTTCGGCGGACAGCGGGGCGGCACTGACCACGTCGAGCGGTCCGGCCAGCGCGCGCAGCTGTTCGGGCGGCAGCGCGGCCAGGTCCGCATCGAGCCGGGCCAGCATCGCCGCGGTGGCCGCGGGGCCGGGCAGGCGGGAGAGCAGCCGGAAGGCGATCGTCACCGCCAGCGCGCGGGCCTCGGATTCGAGCGCATGGCGCTGCGCGGCGCGGTCGCGCCGCAGCGCCGCCGCGGCATCGGCGCGGAGCTTGTCGATCTCCGCGCGCGCCTCGGCCAGCAGTCGCGCGCGTTCGGCGGCGGCCTCGGTTTGTGCCGCGGCGCGCAGCTGCTCCGCCTCGGCCGCGCTGCCCTGGGCGCGGCGGGCGAGATCCTCGGCGGTTGCCTGCGCCGCCGCGCGCTGCTGTGCCGCCTCGGTCAGCAGCGTCTCCGCCGCCTGCCGTCGCGCGGCGATGATCGCCATCACGGGGCGGAACAGATAGCGTTGCAGCAGCCACAGCAGAACAAGGACGTTGACGGTCTGCAGCGCCAGCGTGGACCAGTCGAGATGCATCAGTGCACGAACGGGTTGGCGAACAGCAGCAGCAGCGCGATCACCAGGCAATAGATCGCCATCGTCTCGATCATCGCGAGGCCGACGAACAGGGTGCGCGACAGCGTATTGGCCGCCTCCGGCTGGCGGGCGATGGCGTCCATCGCGGCGGCGACGGCGCGGCCCTCGCCGAGCGCGGGGCCGATCGCACCGAAGGACACCGCCAGCGCGGCGCCCAGGATGCTGGCGATCTGGATCAGGTCCATGCTTTGGATTCCTTGTCCGGCGGTCGCGGCGGGACGGTCACCGCGCTGATGAACACCATCGCCAGCACGGCGAAGATGTAGGCCTGCACGGCGCCGGTCAGCAGTTCCAGCGCCATCAGCGGCACCGGCACGAGCAGGCCCACCAGCGACAGCACGATGCCGATCACGAACACGCCGCTCATCACATTGCCGAACAGCCGCACCAGCAGGGAGAAGGTGCGGGTGAGCGTCTCCACCAGATTGAGCGGCACCATCAGCAGGCTCGGTTCGGCGAAGGTGCCGAGGTAGCCGCGCAGGCCGCGCGTGCGGATGCCGAACCAGGGGATGGCGCAGAACACGATCAGCGCCAGCGCCGCGTCGGTTTCCAGATGCGCGGTCGGCGGCTCGATCCCCGGCAGCAGGGAGGACCAGTTGGCGGTCAGGATGAACAGGAACAGGGTGCCGATCAGCGGCAGATAGGGCGCCGGATCGGCGCGCATGGTCTCGCGGATCTGCGTCGCGATGGCGTCCACCGCCAGTTCCAGTGCGGCCTGCCTTGTCGAGGGATGCAGCGCCAGCCGCCGGGTGAGCAGGCGGCTGCCGCCGGCGAGCCCCAGCATGATCCCCCAGGTGGTCGCCACCGGCACGGTGATCGCCACCGGACCGAGATGGAACAGGGTGGTGGCGGCGAGCGGGGAGGCGATCATGGCGCGGCCCCGCGCACCCGGCGCAGCACGATCCAGCGGGCGGCCAGCACGCCGAGCGCGCCCAGCAGCAGCGGCAGCGCCCCTTGCCGCGCCAGCAGCACCAGCACGACGGCGAGCAGCGCCAGCCGCAGCCCTTGCAACGCGATCGCCCGGCCGAGACCGTGCGGGCGCAGGTAGAGGTCGGTGT
Organism: Pseudomonadota bacterium; assembly: GCA_021845555.1. Classification (GTDB taxonomy): domain Bacteria; phylum Pseudomonadota; class Alphaproteobacteria; order Acetobacterales; family Acetobacteraceae; genus JAJZVS01. The sequence continues at coordinate 1,131 of JAJZVS010000302.1, read as the reverse complement.
TCCACCGCAACAGCACGAAATGTGCCGTGCCCCCGACCAGTCCGGCGATCAGCCCGGCGGCATCGGCCAGCAAGGTCATTGCCGGTGCATCCAGCGCCAGGCCGCCCAGCAGCCGGCCGCCAGCCCGAGCAGCAGCAGCGGCCCGGTCCAGAAGATGCCGGTGCCGAGCCGCTGGTCGATCCAGCGGCCGAGGAACAGCCCGGCCAGGGTGGGCAACACGATGGTCCAGCCCAGCACGCCCACCTGCGCGAGGTAGGCGGCGAAGGACGGCTCCCCGGCGCGGCGCCAGAAGTGGTGGCGGTCGCGGCGCCGGCGCACCGCATCGAGCAGCCGGTCCGGGTCCTTGGTCATCTCGCCGCCCCCGGCCAGGCCTGCTCGGGACGCAGCGCGGCGATGATGCGGCGGATCGCTTCCATGTGCAGCCGCGTGGCGGCGACGCGCGCCGCGCGTTCGGCCTCGTCCTCCGCCGTGAAGCGGTCGATCACGGTGCGTTCCAGGGTCTCCAGATTGGTGCCGAGCTGGGCCTGGCGCGTGGCCACCGCCACCTCGCGGCCGCCGCGCACGCTCAGCACGCCCTGGCGCACCGCGCAGTAGCCCTGCCGGCCGTCCCTATGCCGCCAGCTCAGCACCGAGGGGGTGAGCACGGTCAGGAAATCCGCGTGGCCATCGAGGATGCCGAACCCGCCGCTTTCGTCCTCGGCGCGCAGGCTGGTCACGTCGGCGTGGTCGGCCACCAGCGCGGTCGGTTCGGTGATCAGCAGTCTCATCCGGCCACCTTTGCGGCTTCGGCCGGGCGCGCTTCCCCCAGCGCGCCGATCATGTAGAGCGCGCCCTCCGCCCAGTCGTCGGCGGCGCCGTCGAGGATGGCACGGCAGCCGGCCAGCGTGTCGGCCAGCGTCACCGACCGCCCCGGCAGGCCGGTGAACGCCTCCGTCACCGCGAAGGGCTGGGTGAGGAAGCGTTGCAGCCGGCGCGCGCGCGCGACGGTCTGGCGGTCGCGCGCGCCGAGTTCCTCCACCCCGAGCAGCGCGATCACGTCCTGCAACGCGCGCCAGTGCGCCAGCGTCTCCCGCACCTCCCCGGCGATCGCGGCGTGTTCCGCGCCCACCACGAGGGGATCGAGCAGGACCG
>JAJZVS010000301.1 GCA_021845555.1 Pseudomonadota bacterium | reverse complement strand
CGCCGGGCCGGAGGACAGCGAGGCACTCCTTGGACGCCTGACGCGCCGCGGTGCCGCGCCGCGTCCGGTAGATGCCCGCTGACGTAGGCATCTACCGCCTACCCGCCCACGTCGAGGCCCGCATGCTCGCCCTGCTGGACGAAAGCGAGCAGGCGTTCGGCCCCGCAGCGCGAGACCGTTACGCCGCTCTCATCGTTCAGGCGATGCAGGACGTTGCCGACAACCATCGCAGGCCGGGCACTATGTCCGAACCGCAGATCGACCCGCGGGCGCTGTTCTACCACATCCGGCACAGCCGTGCCCGCGTCGATGACCCGCCGGGCCGGGTGCATAAGCCACGCCACATCCTGGTCTACGAACGCGCAGAGGATGGTGTCGTCGACATTCTCGGATTGATCCCGGACATGATCCCCGCCGAGATTGCCGTCCGGCGGTTCGTTCCGGAACTCTGATACCGGCGGCCCGCAGGGCCGACCGGTATCGCGTGTGGGGTTGCCCCTGGGGGTTGCCCCTGGGGGTTGCCCCTGGGGGATTGGTGGCGCGGCCACGCGCGAAACCAATACCATACCAGCGGCCCGGCCGATTTTCGATGAGTCACGCATTCGGGCCGCTGGGTTGAGCGGTCGCGCGCCGGAGCCGTCATTCGCTTGCGGCGCGCAACGCCCGGGCGCGCACGCCACGTTGGCTGGCGGCGTGGATCAGCGCGTCCTCCCGCCCGTGCGTGACCCACACCTCGGCCGCGTCGGTCTCGGCGATCGTTCCGGTCAGTTCGGACCAGTCGGCGTGGTCGGAGATCACCAGTGGCAGTTCCACCCCGCGCGCCTTGGCGTGCCGGCGCGTGGCCATCCAGCCGGAGGCGAGCGCCAGCACGGGGTCCGTGAGGCGCCCGGCCCACCCCTCGGTCCCGCTGCCGGGCGGGGCGAGCACGATCGCCCCGGCGAGCTCCGTCGTGCGCGCCTCGTTTGCGGGCCGCAACGGCCCCAGCGTCACGCCGCAGGCTTCGTACACCGCGCACATGGCGGCGAGCGCTCCGTGCACGAAGATCGGCTGGTCCCAGCCCGCCGCCCGCAGCAGCGCGATCACCCGCTGGCTCTTGCCGAGCGAATAGCAGCCGAGCACATGCGTGCGGTCGGGGAACAAGGCCAGGCTGTCGAGCAGCCGGGCGACCTCCTGCGCCGCCGGGGGGAAGCGGAATACCGGCAGGCCGAAGGTGGCCTCGGTGACGAATGCGTCGCAGGCGATCGGAACGAAGCCCGTGCAGGTGGGATCGGCGGCGCGCTTGTAGTCCCCGCTGACGACGACGCGCCGGCCGGCGTATTCCAGCACCACCTGCGCGCTGCCCAGCACATGCCCCGCCGGGGCGAGCGAGAGGCGGACGCCGCCCAGCGTGATCGCCTCCCCCCAGCCGAGCGCCTGCGGGCTGCCGCCGGCCCGCGCGCCGAGCCGTGCGCGCATCAGCAGCAGCGTTTCGGGACTGGCAAGGACATGCCGGTGGCCGGGGCGGGCGTGATCGGAATGGGCGTGGGTGATCACTGCCCGCTCGACCACGCGCTGCGGATCGATGAACAGGTCCGCCGGGGCGCAATACAGGCCCTCGGGGCGGAGCGTCAGCCAGGGAGCCGGGGAGGGGAGCATGGCGGGGCAAGACTTGCGCCGAACCGCCGCGCCGGCCAAGCGGCGGCGGGACCGCAGTCTGGCGCGCGACTTGGGCCGGTGCTACGCCGGGGCGGCACAAAAAATCGTCCACGGAGGAAAGTCCAATGTCCAAGCCCGACGATCAGGCGATCGAAACTCTCGCGCAGCGTCTGCCGCGCCGCGCGATGATGCACGGCGTGACCGCCGGCGGAGCGGCGGCGCTGCTGGCCGCCGCCGCGGGGCGCGCGCGTGCCGCCGAAGCGGGGCCGTTCCCGGCGCATCCGCGCTGGAAATTCGTGTTCGTCAATCACGTCACCACCAGCCCGTTCTTCGTGCCGTGCCAGTACGGCATCCACGACGCCTGCGCGCTGCTCGGCTGCGACTACCAGTGGACCGGGTCGGAGACCTCCGACGTGGCGCAGATGGTCAACGCGATGAACACCGGCATCGCCGGCAAGGCGGACGGCATCGCGGTCTGCATCGTCGATCCGCGCGGCTTCGACCGCCCGGTGGCGCGCGCGCTGGCCGCCGGCATCCCGGTGTTCAGCTACAACGCCGATGCGCCGCGCGGCAGTTCGAACAAGCGGCTGGCCTATATCGGCCAGGACCTGTTCCTGTCCGGGCAGATGATGGGCGAGCGGATCGTCAAGCTGGTCGGCTCGGGCAAGGTCGCGCTGTTCATCGCCACCCCCGGCCAGCTCAATCTGCAACCGCGCGTCGATGGCGCGCTGGACGCGATCAAGAAGTCGGGCGCGAAGATCGAGGCGACGATGATCGCGACCGATCCCACCCCGAATGTCGGCCTGTCGAAGATCCGCGCCTATTACCTGGGCAACCAGGACGTGAAGGGGATGTTCGGCACCGGCGGCGGCGATACGATGAACACCGGGCTGGTGATGCGCCAGTACGACCTGCCGAAGAAGGGTATCCACGGCGGCGGGTTCGATCTGCTGCCGAAGTCGTTGCAGGCGGTGCAGGACGGCTATCTGGATTTCGTCATCGACCAGCAGCCCTATCTGCAAGGGTTCTACACGGTGATGGAGATGTTCATGTTCAAGGCCTCCGGCGGGCTGGTGGGCGCGGCGGACATCAACACCGGCCTCAAGTTCGTGGTGAAGGGCAGCGTCACCCCGTACCTGACAACGAAAAGCCGGTACGAGGGCAGCGCGGCGACGCCGGAGATCCTGCCTCGCACCGGCCCGATCGCGAGCTGAGAGTTTGTGAAGGGATGTCCGCGTCGCACGGCATGTGGAGGAATCTATCGATGATCGCAGCTTGCATGCATTCGCACGTTCGATTTCTTTACAGGCGCTGAGCCTTGGCCGGGGACACCACCGAAGCCGCGCGCGGGGCGGGATTTCCCGGCCCGCGCCGCGGCCTGGCCGGGCGCCTGCACGGGTTCCTGCTCCGCCCGGAGGCCAGCGTCATCGTCGTCGCGGTGGTGCTGGTGGTCTATTTCCAGTTCGCCAACGCGAATTTCATCACCGACGCCAACCTGCAGACCCTGTCGCAGTTCATCGCCACGCCGGTCATCATCGCATGCGGCGAGATCATGCTGCTGATCTGCCGCGAGATCGACCTGTCGGTGGGCCAGGTATTCGCGCTTGCCCCGTTCGTGATGGAGCGCGCCAACGATGCCGGCCTGCCGGTGATCCCGGCGATGCTGGCCGCGCTCGCGGTCTGCGCGCTGATCGGCTGGGCCATCGGGCTGATCACCATCAAGCTCAGCGTGCCGTCCTTCATCACCACGCTCGGGATGCTGTTCCTGATCACCGGGGTCACGCTGACGATCTCCCGCGGGTTTCCCGCCGACACGCCGGGCGGGCCGCTGCTGACCAACATCATGGGCAACTGGGGCTACGCGGAGATCGTCTGGGCGGTGGCGATCGTCGCCGTGATGCACATCGTGCTGCGCCATACGCGCTGGGGGCTGCACACCATCGCCACCGGCGGCAACGCGACCGCGGCGGCCGAGGCGGGGATCGACATCAACCGCATCCGCATGGGCAACTTCATCCTCACCAGCACCTTGGGCGGCTTCGCCGGCCTGCTGGAGGCGTTCCGCATCGGCTCGACCGATCCGCTGGCGGGGGGATCGAACATCATGTTCCTGGGCGTGGCCTCGGGCGTGATCGGCGGCACCGCGATCGCCGGCGGGGCGGGCACCATCATCGGCGGGCTGGTCGGCGGCATCGTGCTCGGCGTGCTGCAGGACGGGTTCACCTTGCAGGGCATCAACGCCTTCACCTTCGATATCATCATCGGTGCGGCGATCCTGCTGTCGATGGTGGCGAACATCCATCTGGCGCGGCTGCGCGGGGCGGGGGCGCGATGAGCGCGGCGGCGGCGCCGGTGGGCTCCGAGGCGCTGCGGGCGGAGCGCATCGTCAAGACCTTTGGCCATGTGACGGCGCTGGACGGCGTGTCCATGCACGTGGGCTACGGGGAGATGCTGGGGATTCTGGGCGACAACGGCGCCGGCAAATCCACCCTGATGAAAATCCTGACCGGGTTCCACCAGCCGAGCGCGGGGCAGGTGCTCGTGAACGGCGCGCCGGTGCGGCTGGCCTCGGTCGATCAGGCGCGCGCGCTCGGGATCGAGTGCGTCTATCAGGATCTGGCGCTGGTGAACGGGCTGAGCATCTACCATAACCTGTTCCTCAACCGCGAAGTGATGCGCCCCTGGCCGTTCCGCCTGCTCGATCACAAGGCGATGCGGCGGCGGGCGGAGGAAGCGCTGGCCGATATCGGCGTGCACATCCCGTCCGTCGATGTGGAGGTGGGCGCGCTGTCGGGCGGGCAGCGGCAGGCGATCGCGGTGGCGCGCGCGGTCGCGTCCAACGCGCGCATCCTGCTGCTGGACGAGCCGCTGGCGGCGATGGGCGCGCGCGAGGCGGGGCTGATCATCGGGCTGATCGAGCGGCTGCGCGCGCGCGGCGACATCGCGATCGTGATGATCGCGCACAACTACGCGCAGACGCTGGAG
>JAJZVS010000300.1 GCA_021845555.1 Pseudomonadota bacterium | reverse complement strand
CCCGGCGTGCATCTGAACTTCCACGAGGGCCAGGACGATCTGATCGAACGGCTGGCACAGGGCCGCCTCGATCTGGCGATCGTGACCACCAGCGACCGGACCGACCTGGTGGCGTTCCATCCGCTCTACACCGAGCGCGTATGGCTGATCGGCCTGCCGGACGATCCCCTGCTGGGTGGCGGGCCAATCGAGGTTTCGCAAGTGCTGGAGCGCGATCTGATCCTTCCGGTGGGGGAAGCGAGCCTGCGCTGGCTGCGCGAGCAGGCCCGCGCGCTGGGAAAACCATTGCGTTGCCGGCTGCACGCGGAAAGCCTGCCGACGATCCGCGAACTGGTGCGCCTGGGTCTGGGGTGCGGCCTGCTGCCCTATGCCGCGGTGCGCCGCGAACTCGCCGAGGGAAGCTTCAGCGGCGCCGAGATTCGCGGCTTCGAGCTGGTGCGCAAGCTCGGCACGCCGCGCCATCGCCCGGCCAGCCGTGCCGCGCGCGTGGTCGCGGCGGCGATCGAGGCGGAGGTGCGCACGCTCATCGCCGAAGGGCGTATCGAACAGGCGAGCCTGGCCGGCGCTGAGGCAGAGCGGAACCCACCAAGCGCTTGACAGCGACGCGCAGGGTGGAGGCAGACTTGCCGGGCGTTCGATTCGGGCACAAGGCAAGCTCAGGGAGAAGACAGGACCATGTCTCAGACGCAACACGCGCCGGCGCCGCACGAGACACGCAAGGCGGTGTATGCTGCCGCCATCGGCAACGTGCTGGAATGGTACGATTTCGGCGTCTATATCTTCTTCGCCGGCACCATCGCGCATAATTTCTTCCCGGCGGACAATCCCGCCGCAGGGCTGCTTTCGTCGCTGGCGGTGTTCGGTGTGGGCTTCCTGATGCGCCCGCTCGGCGGCATCCTGATCGGCCGCTACGGGGACACGCACGGGCGGCGGGCGGCGCTCACGCTTACCATCCTGGCGATGGCGTTCGGCACCATCATGGTAGGCTTGCTGCCTGGCTATGCCAGCATCGGCGTTGCGGCGCCGGTGTTGCTGGTGGTGGCGCGGCTGATCCAGGGCTTCTCGGCGGGCGGGGAGTGGGGCGGCTCGACCGCGTTCATGGTCGAATGGGCGCCCGCCGCCCGGCGTGGCTGGTACGGGAGCTTCCAGCAGGCCTCGATCGCGGCCAGCCTGGTGCTTGGCTCCGGCACCGGCGCTCTGTTCACCGCGATCCTGAGCCCTGGCGCGCTTGCTTCCTGGGGTTGGCGGATTCCGTTTCTTCTCGGCATCGTGCTGGCGCTGGTCGGCGGTTATCTGCGCCGCAACGTGGAGGAGACGCCGGCCTATCGCGCCGCCGAGACCGCGCGCGAGCCGGCGGCCCCGGGCGGCTTCGGCGCCGGGCTGCGCGCCTTCGGCTTTACCATCCACTGGACCGTCGCGTTCTATATCCTGCTGTCCTACATGCCGACCTTCACCCGCCAGCATGGCGGCATGACGGCGGCGCAGGCGCTTTCGGCCAATACCATCGGTCTGCTGGTCCTGATGGTGTTGATCCCGCCGTTCGGCGCGTTGTCGGACCGGGTGGGACGCAAGCCGCTGCTGCTCGCCTCGTGCGCTTTCTTCGCGGTGCTGACGGTGCCGCTGTTCATGGTGATCCTGGGCAAGCCCGGATTCGGCGTGCTGATGCTGATCCAGATCCTGTTCGACGCCGCGATCGCGCTGTTCTCCGGCGCCGGGCCGGCGGCGATCTCGGAGATGTTCCACACGATCGGCCGCTCCAGTTGGATGACACCGGCGTATGCCCTGGCGGTGGCGATCTTCGGCGGGTTCGCCCCGTTCATCGCCGCCTGGCTGATCGCCGCCACCGGCTCCCCGCTGGCGCCGGCGTTCTATGTGATCGCGGCGGCGGTGGTGAGCTTCATCGTGATCTGGCGCATGCCGGAAACCGCGCACGAGGCCCTGCGATGAGCGGCGGAGCCCAAAAGGTCGCGCTGGTCACCGGCGGTGCGCGCGGGATCGGGCGAGGGTGCGCGCATGCCCTGGCCCGGGCCGGCTTCGCCATCGCGCTGGTGGATTTGCTGGAACCCGAGATGGCTCGCACGGCGTCGGAGCTCGGCGCGCTTGGCGTGCCGGTTCTCAGCCTGGCGGCGGACGTCGCCGATTTCGCCCGCGCGCAGGCGGTAGCCGACGCGGTCCAGGCACGCTTCGGTCGGATCGATTTCTTGCTGAACAACGCCGGCAGGCCGATGCCGAAGGGAATCCTCGAGATTACCGAGGCGGAGTACGACCAGACGATCGCGGTCAATCTGAAAAGCTGCTTCAACTATATCCGCGCCGTGGCGCCGATCATGCTGGCGCAGGGTGGTGGGCGGATCGCGTCGATGTCGTCGCTGAACGCCCATTCCGGCGGCGTGACGGCGGCGCTGAGCCGGTTCTCCTACGCCGCCGCCAAGGCCGGGATCCTCGGCATGACCCGGGCACTGGCAAAGGAACTCGGGCCGACGATCCTGATCAATGCGATCTGCCCCGGGCTGATCCAGACCGAACTGGCGAAGAACCCGGTCATCATCGAACGCGGAGCGGACATCGCGCGCGACGGCATCGCGCTGCATCGCGTCGGCACCCCGCAGGACGTGGCGGCGCTGGTGGTGTTCCTGGCAACCTGCGAGCCTTGCTATATCACCGGCCAGGACTTCAAGGTGGACGGATTCCAGTACAACATGTGAGGTGCAGCCGATGCAAATCCGGTTCGATGGCAAGGCCGTGGCGGTCAGCGGCGCCGGGCACGGGTTCGGGCGCTGCATCGCCGAGACCTTCGCGGGGCTGGGCGCGCGCGTGTTCGGCTGCGACCTCTCGGCCGCCGAACTGGCGGAGACGGCGAAAGCCGGCGTGACCACCGAAGTGGTGGACCTGACCGACCGGGCCGCTGCGACGGCGTGGATCCGGCGGATCGAGGCCGCGATGGGCAGCGCGATCGACGTGCTGGTGAACAATGCCGGCGGGGTGGCGGGACAGGAGCCCCGCGCGCTGGAGGACGTGCCGGACGCCGATTGGGACCGCATCTTCGCGGTGAACGTCGGCGCGGCTTTCGTCCTCAGCCGGGCCGCGGCGCCGGGGATGAAGCGCCTGGGCCAGGGCCGGATAGTGAACATCAGCTCGGGCGCCGGGCTGGCGCCCTCGCTGACCGGAATCCAGGCCTATTGTTCGGCCAAGCACGCGGTGGTGGGGCTGACCCGCCAACTGGCGCACGAACTGGGGCCGTTCGGAATCACCGTGAACAGCGTGGCACCGGGGTTCGTGCGGACCAACGAGGCGACCGAGAAGCAATGGGCCGCGTATGGCGCCGACGGGCAGCGAGGGCTGGTGGCCCGGATCGCCATGCAGCACCTGGGATCGGCGCAGGACATCGCCAACGCGGTGGTGTTCTTCGCCTCCGACCTGGCCGGTTTCGTGAACGGGCAGGTGCTGGCGGTGGACGGGGGAAAATAGCAGATGGCGGATCGGCTGGAAGACGCGCGGAACCTGCGGCTGCCATTTGCCGAGCTGCTCGGGATCGAGATCGCCTCGGCCTCGGCCGATCGCGTGGTGGGCATGATGGCGGTTCAGCCGGCGCTGTGCACGAACCCCGCTGTGCTGCATGGCGGCGCGATCATGGCCCTCGCCGATACGCTCGGGGCGATCGCCACGATGCTGAACCTGCCCGACGGCGCCGGCACGACGACAATCGAGAGCAAGACGAACTTCCTCGCCCCGGCCCCGGCGGAAACGGTCGTGACTGGTGAAACGGTGCCGCTGCACCGCGGGCGACGCACCATGGTCTGGCAGACGCGCATCACCGGGGCGGAGGGGAGACTGGTGGCCATCGTGGTGCAGACGCAACTGGTGCTGGAGAGATCGTAGGGGCCGTGGACGCCGCGGCGTCTTCCTGAGTAGTTTCCGCCCCTCCCCCCACGGTTTTGTCATCCGATATAAGATGCGTTCGATGACCCGGCTCGACGCCGGCGCACGCGCATCTCGTCCGGGGCTTACCCGGTCCGGAAAATGCCGATCCCGAGGGGATCTGAAGAGGACTGCGACTATGTATATCGGTGGTGGGCTGGTTGGCGTTCTCGTGCTGGTTCTGCTCGTGGTGCTGGTGCTCCGGGTACTTTAGCGCTCGGCCCGCACTCGGATCCCGATGGCAGCCCGCGTTCTGCCGGGCGACCGGTATAACAGCGCCAGCAAGGCTCGATACAAGCGCTCGTTGTCGCCTTCATCCGGCGGCACGGCGCGTTCAATAAGGGGCTGGACGAAGGCCCGCGGCTGCGCGCCGGCACCCCGCGCCGGAAGCGACGCACCGGGTCTTCGGGCGGCCGCAGCAGGACCCTCTGCGCGGTGACGCGCCGGATTCTGCCGACCGGCTTGCACTCGAGATCCGTAGCCGTGCCGTAGCGGAGGTCGGCAGCCCAGGCCAAGGGGATGTCACCTCGCCCCCCGTCACTCCGCCCCTTGGCGCTCCACCAGCACCGGTTCCGGCTCTCCCAGCGCCTCGGCCAGTCGCGACGGGCGCATGGCGTTCCCCAGCCGGCGCGAAAGACGTTCCAGATACAGATAGATCACCGGCGTGGTGAACAGCGTCAGCCACTGCGACACCAGCAACCCGCCGACG